>JBDSMA010000203.1:0-24346 GCA_039916085.1 Sphingomicrobium sp. | reverse complement strand
CGAAGATGTCGCCAAGGCTTTGATGGCATTAGTAGCCGACGGAACGGCGCGGATCGAGGCGCTGCTTCACCCAAATCCGGCGGTCAGCGAGGCGATGGTAGCGCGGCTTGGGGGAGTCGAGGGCATTCGCTTGCTGGCGCCCCTCTCGCACGCCGCGATGCTTGAAGCGATGCGCGGCGCCGACCTGTTGCTAAGCGACAGCGGAGGGGTGCAGGAAGAAGCGCCAGCGCTCGGCATCCCGTTGCTCGTCCTGCGCGACAAGACCGAACGGCCCGAGGCAATCGCCCACGGCAACATGCGCCTGGTCGGCACGCGTACGGCGCGCATCCTCGCCGAGGTTCGCCGCCTGGCCAACGACCGCGTGGCGCTGGCGGCGATGGGCCGACCGGCGCTGCCTTATGGAGACGGCCATGCGGCGCCGCGCATCGCCGCAATCAGCCTCGACTGGCTGGCCGGGCGCCGGGCGGGCGAGCGCCGACCGCTGCGCGCCTGATTGACTCAACCGTGCCCACCAAGCATAGGCGCGACGCGCAGCCGCCCGGCCCCTTCGTCTAGCGGTTAGGACGTCGCCCTCTCACGGCGAAAACACGAGTTCGATTCTCGTAGGGGTCACCAATCGATTTATACCAGGGCGCCGAGACATATTGATGCTCCGGTAATCGGGGAAATTGCGTATCGCGCCTCTTTTGTCCGGCATGCCGGCAAACCTTTCGGTCAGCGAAAACTCAGTGCAGGGAGGTCTGATGGAGCACCAATCCAAGCTCGACGCGGACGCAACTGCCGCGATCGCGATCATGGTCCCTGGGACATCCCCGCTGACGGTAAATTCGTTAGGCGTGCCGATGATTGCGGCCGGCGTCGCTATGATGCCCGCGCTCTTCCTCGCTGCCGTCCGGAAAAATAAGTGAGCCTGCTAAATTCGATCCCGGATGCGGCTGCTCCCCTGTACAACCGCGGGGTCGCCTCATTCCGGCGTATTTTCCGTTCAAGCGAGGCCGCGCTGGTCCTGCTCGCGGTTGGCGTCGGGCTTGCAGCTGGGTTGCTGATGATGGCTCAGCGTACTCTTGCTCACGGGTTGCAAGCGCTGCTCTATGGGTTGAGCGGCGCTAGCCTGAGCGCGGCTTTTTCCATCGATCCCATCCGGCTATTAGCCTTGCCGATTTTCGGCCTATTGCTGGGCTTGGGGTCGCGCTTTGCAATGCGCCGGTGGCGAACGCCGGTGGACGTTGTGGAAGCCAACGCGCTGCATGGCGGCGCGATTTCCGTTCGGGACACGCTTATCGTCTGCGCTCAAACCATCGCGTCCAACGGGGCCGGCGCGTCCGTCGGCCTGGAGGCGGCCTATGCGCAGGCCGGGGGCGGGCTTGCATCCTTCTTCGGCAGCAGGCTCCGGTTGAGACGCGCCGACATGCGCATTCTTGTTGGCGCCGGCGCGGGAGCGGCGATCGGGGCGGCGTTTGGCGCGCCGCTCACGGGAGCCTTCTACGCCTTCGAGATCGTCATCGGCGCCTACACTCCGGCCGCCATTGCGCCGGTCGCGGCAGCCTGCCTCTCCGCGGTGCTCCTCGTCCGCCTTGCCGGAATTGAAGCGTATGTTGTCGCTTTGCCGGGCGCCAAGGCGATCACCACGGCCGACTATTTGCTCTACGCGGGTCTGGGCCTCATCTGCGCGTTCATCGGCATCGCGATCATGCGCGGGGTCGCTTTTTTCGAGTCCCGCATTCGACGTTCCGCTTTGCCCGAAGTGTGGCGCCCGGCCGTCGGTGGTTTGCTGCTGATTCCGCTGGCAATGATCACTCCGCAGGCGCTTTCCGCGGGACACGGCGCATTGCACATCGATCTGGGGGCGGAGATTGCGTTACGCTTCATCTTGCTGGTTCTCGTAGTCAAGATCGTTGCCTCCACCATATCACTCGGCTTCGGTTTCCGCGGTGGCTTGTTCTTTGCGTCGCTGTTCATCGGCTCGCTTGCCGGCCAGCTATTCGCGGGGGTGGTGTCGCACGTCCCCTTCTTGCCGGCGGTGGACCCGTCCGACGCGGCCCTGATTGGCATGGCCGCCATGGCTGTAGCGATCGTTGGCGGCCCTATTACGATGTCGATGCTCGTGCTTGAGGTCACCCACGATTTCGCGTTAACCAGCCTCGCGATCACCGCTGCCTTATGCTCGAGCACCTTCGTTCGGGAAACTTTCGGCTACTCGTTCTCCACCTGGCGGCTGCACACACGTGGCGAGAGCATCCGAAGCGCCCGCGACATCGGCTGGGCGCGTTCCCTCACGGTGGGCAAGATGATGCAGCGCGGCGAAGAAACGACGTTGGCGGCAACCTCCGTCGCCGAGTTCCGCCGCCGTTTCCCGCTCGGCTCCACGAGCAGCGTGGTGCTCGTCGACGGCGCTGGTCATTATGCCGGAATCGTCGAGACCGCCAAGGTCTTCGATGACGTGATCGCGCCTGAGGCTGAAGTCGGCAGCGTGGCGACGCTGCAAGGCGTTGCGCTGGTTCCGGCGCAAGATGTCCGGTCGGCGATCCACACCTTCGACCTCAGCGAAGCCGATTACCTTGCCGTTGTCGATAAAGATCAGACCGTACTCGGGACCCTGTCCGAACGTTTCGTGCATCGTCGTTATACGGACGAAGTGGAAAAGGCCCAGCGCGAGATGTTCGGTGAATAACGCGCAGCGGGATTCCAGTTCACGCGTCGTTCGCGGCTTTATTCTTGGCGGTGCGTTGTTGGTCGCGACGCTTGGAGGCGCATGGGTCGCCCGTTTTTCTTCGCTTCACCAGGAGTCATCGCAACAACTTCAGACGCGGCCAATCGTTCAGATCGTGCGGCAGCAGCCCGGCCTTCCCGACCTGGCCGACCTTGTCGATCGGCTGTGCCCCTCGGTCGCCGTGATCGTCCCGCACGGTTCCGAGGTTCCGCAGGTGGCTGACGGCACGCCCATGGCCTCGGCGTTTGCAGTTTCGGCCGATGGGTGGCTGGTCACGTCAGCGAACGGACTGCCGCCGCTGCCCCTAGACGCGGTGTTCGGCGATGGCCGAAGCGTCGATTTGACCGATGTAAGAACCGATCCGGTTTCGGGACTCACCATAGTGAAGGCCGCCATCGCGGTTGTGCCCCTGCCCTTCGACACTCAGGGGTTCCCGCGTGTGGGTCAGTTCGGCGTCGCTTTGGCCACGCCCGCAGGCACTGGATGCAGCGGAGTCGCGGCGATGATCGGAAGTGACTTCATGGCCGACGGCGGTGGGCCGGTCGGATACGTGCGCCTGCGGCCGCCACCGGACGATTGGAGGGCAGGAATGCCCTTGGTAGGGACAGATGGACAGGTGATCGGAATCGGGGTCGGCGACCCGCCGGGCGGCGTCATTCCGGCACCAATCGCAAGTGTCATCCTCGACGAGCTGATCCGCAACAGTCAATCGCCTACGGCGAGCTTCGGATTCCGCGCAATCGATTATGCGGCCCCCTTCTCGGCGCGGCTAGGCGACGTCCGCTCCGGAGCGGGGATCGCGCTGGTACAACCAAAGTCAGCGGCCGCCCGAGGTGACCTGCAAGCCGGGGATATCGTAACTGCGGTCGATAACGTGCCGGTGTCTGGCGCGTCGGAGTTGAGCCGATCTCTCGATCGGCCCTCGAACAAGGCGACGCTCACCATCCAGCGGCGACTTGAAAAGCTTGAAGTAAAGGTCAGCCGCAATCCCCGCTGATCAATTGCTACTTATCGCCACTTTCCACCCATAACGATTGCCGCCCCGCCGCTGGCCTCGATCAATCCCACACGAAAGTGTCACGCGCTCGTCACAAACAATCGCCAGGGGCTACCGCTGACCGCATTTGCGGCGCTCGGGAGGACGTTTTGAAAGCTTATCTTATCGGCCTGACGGCCTCGATCCTGGCGCTCGGCGCCTGCAACAATTCCGCTTCGACGAACGCCACCGCCAATGGCGCCGCTTCCGCCGCGGCCAGCGACATTACCGGCGCGGGCTCGACCTTCGTTTACCCGGTGCTGTCGGCATGGTCAGCGGACTACGGCAAATCGAACGGCGCGAAGGTCAACTATCAGTCGATCGGGTCCGGCGGCGGCATTGCTCAGATCAAGGCGGGGACAGTCGATTTCGGCGCCTCCGATAAACCTCTCGACAGCGCGGAGCTGTCGGCCGCTGGCCTGGCCCAATTTCCAACGGTGATCGGTGGCGTCGTGCCGGTGGTCAACATTGCGGGAATCCAGCCTGGCCAGCTCAAGCTGACCGGCCCGGTGCTTGCAGATATCTATCTCGGCGCGATCAAGAAATGGAACGACCCGGCAATCGTCAAGCTCAATCCGGGGGTTAATCTGCCTTCCGCGGCGATCACCGCGGTCCATCGGTCGGACGGGTCCGGAACGACGTTTAACTGGGCGCATTACCTGGGGCAGGTCAGCCCGTCATGGAAAGCCAAAGTCGGCGAGGGCACGACGGTCAAATGGATCGGCGGGATCGGCGGCAAGGGCAACGAGGGCGTTGCGGGCTATGTCCGCCAGGTCGCCAATTCCATCGGCTACGTCGAATATGCCTACGTGTTGCAAAACAAGATGGCCTATACCCTGGTCCAGAACGCGGCGGGTAGCTTCGTCTCGCCCAATGCCGCGAGCTTCCAGGCCGCGGCGGCGACCGCCGACTGGGCTCATGCGCAGGACTTCAACCTGGTGATGACGAATGCTCCGGGCAAGGACGCCTATCCGATTACAGCGACGACGTTCGTACTCATGTACAAGCAACCCAAGAATCCAGCGCGATCAAAGGCAGCGCTCGATTTTTTCCGCTGGGCTTTGACCAAGGGGCAGGACCAAGCGAGGAAGCTTGACTATGTCCCGCTGCCCGATGGCCTCGTGCAGCAAATCGAGGGCTACATCACGCAGAACATCAAGTAGGCAGAACGTTGGCCAGTATCGCGCCGGCCCACGACTCACAATTGTCGTCACCGGCCCCTGAGAAATCGGGGCGAACGGAGCGCGATTGGGGCGATTTCGTTTATCGCACACTTACCGCCGGGTCGGCGTGGATCGTGCTGCTGCTACTCGGCGGCACGGCGGCATCGATGGCGTGGGGCGGCCGGCTTGCCTTCTCGACGTTTGGGTTCGGCTTTATCACGTCGAGCGAATGGGACGTCGTCAACGGCCAGTTCGGCGCGTTGGTACCGATCTTCGGCACCTTGGTAAGTTCCGCGATAGCGATGCTGATCGCGGTCCCGGTCAGCCTCGGCATCGCAATGTTTCTGACCGAGATCGCCCCGCACTGGATCCGCACGCCGATCGCGCTGGCGATCGAGTTGCTGGCGGCTATCCCGTCGATCATTTACGGGATGTGGGGTCTGTTCGTGTTCGCGCCGTTCCTGGCCACCCACGTCGAGCCGTGGCTGACCGCACATCTTGGTGCCTGGCCGGTGCTCGGTCCACTGTTCGACGGACCACCGATCGGTATTGGTCTGCTTGGCGCAAGCATGGTGCTCGGCATCATGATTATCCCGTTCGTTGCGTCCGTCGCTCGCGATGTGTTCAATGCGGTGCCGCCGGCACTCAAGGAAGCCGCGGTGGCGCTCGGCGCAACTCGCTGGGAAGTGCTGACCCGGGTCACCCTCCCCTACACGCGCTCCGCAATTGCCGGCGCGATTTTTCTCGGGCTTGGGCGGGCGCTCGGCGAAACCATGGCAGTCACGTTCCTGATCGGCAATTCTCACGATTTGTCGGCATCCCTGCTGATGCCTGCCAATTCGATCGCGGCGACGATTGCCAACGAATTCACGGAGGCCGACACGCCGCTGTACACCTCGTCGTTGATCGCGCTTGGTTTCCTGCTGTTCGTGGTCACTTTCATCGTCCTGTCGCTAGCCAAGCTGATGCTGGCGCGAATGGACCGGTCGTCCGGGCGCACTCACTGATGCGGGGCGTCATTCTCAGACGGCGCATCTCGGATGTCGTCGCTCAAACCTTCGCCGCCGCTGCGACCGCATTCGGTCTCGTCTGGTTGATCTGGATCCTGTGGACCACGATCAAGAGGGGCGTATCGGCGCTTTCGCCTGCGCTGGTCACGCAAATGACGCCGCCGCCAGGCGCAAGCGGTGGTTTGCTCAACGCTTTCGCCGGAAGCGCGATGATGATCGCCGTCGCCATTGTCATCGGCACGCCGCTCGGCATCGCCGGCGGGCTATACGTCGCCGAACATGGCCGCCACAGTCGGCTTGCAAGCGTGGTGCGCTTCGTCAACGATATCCTGCTCAGTGCGCCGTCGATCGTGATCGGCCTGTTCATCTACGAGCTCGTAGTCCGTTCGGTCGGTCATTTCTCCGGCTGGGCGGGAGCTTTGGCATTGGCGATGATCATCGTTCCGGTCGTGCTTCGCACAAGCGACGAGGCGCTTCAGCTGGTGCCTAATGCGATGCGCGAGGCGGCCTTCGCCCTCGGTCTGCCTCAATGGAAGGTCAGCCTGTCGGTCATTCTGAAGGCGGCGGGCAGCGGGGTCGCGACCGGCTGCCTCCTCGGCGTCGCGCGGATCAGCGGCGAGACCGCGCCGCTCCTGTTCACCGCGCTCAACAACCAATTCTGGAGCCACGACCTGTCGCAGCCGCTCGCCAACATTCCAGTAGTGATTTTTCAATATGCGATGAGCCCGTACGACGATTGGCATGCGCTGGCATGGGCCGGGGCACTCGTCCTCACCGCGTTTGTCCTGCTACTGAACATCGTCGTTCGCCTGATCTTGCGGAGACATTGACGTGATTGCCCCCACAATCGCCATTGCGCCTGACTTCCTTGAAACGCCGGCGCCACACGGCGCGCCGAAGCTCAGGATGCGCGGGGTTAACTTCTTCTACGGCGAGTCGGCCGCGTTGCGCGACGTGTCGATGGACATTCCGACCGAGGCGGTGACGGCGGTGATCGGACCGTCGGGATGCGGCAAGTCGACCTTGCTGCGTGCCATCAATCGCATCTATCAACTTTATCCCGGCCAACGCGCCGAGGGCGAGATCGAGATGGACGGGCGCAACATCCTGTCCCGCGAATTCGGTCTCACCGAACTTCGCCAGCGCGTCGGGATGGTGTTTCAAAAGCCGACACCCTTCTCGACCTCGATCCGAAACAATGTCGCATTCGCGCTTGGCCATTTCGAGCGGCTGTCGAAAGCCGAAACAGGCGACCGCGTGGAGCAAGCCCTCCGCCAGGCTGCGCTGTGGGAGGAAGTGAAGGATAAATTGAGCGAAAGCGCCCTGTCGCTATCGGGCGGGCAACAGCAGCGGCTGTGCATCGCTCGAACCATCGCGGTGAAACCAGAGGTTATCCTGCTGGACGAGCCAACGTCGGCGCTTGACCCGATCGCGACCGCGAAGATCGAGGAGCTGATCGTCGAGATGCAGCGCGACTTCACCATCGTGATTGTCACTCACAACATGCAGCAGGCCGCGCGCGTCTCGCACCGCACCGCTTTCTTCCATCTGGGCGAGCTAGTGGAGGAAGGACCGACCTCCGAGATTTTCACCAATCCACGGGTGGAACGAACCCAGGATTACATCACGGGCCGGTTCGGCTGAAATTCTCACGAGCCTGAAGGGGCGCGCTCTGCGCAAATTGACCCAGCCCGCTATCGGTGCCGCACAACCAGTCCCAATGGCGGAAATAGAGACCGTAGTTGCAGCGATACTTGCGATGGTGGAGCTCATGGTGGGTGGCGGTGATCAGCCATTTGCCCGCCGCCCCGTCGACCAGCCGGCGCGGAAACAATTCCCACCCCATATGGTTGGTGACACCCATCAGGGTCATGATCGCCAACACTGCACCAAGCACCGCGACATGAATCGGCACAACGAACACCAGCGCCGGGATGACGATTGCCCCCAACATCGCTTCCCACGGCGAGAAGCTCATCGCCGCCCAGGCGGTGGGCGGGCGGCTGGCGTGGTGAATTGCGTGTATCGCTTTGTACCACCACGGCCGGTGCATCAGCCGATGGGTCCAGTAAAACCAGCTATCGTGGAGCAGCAGATAGGTCAGCAATGACGCCGGCAGCCACCACAAGGGAAAGGCATTGGCGTCCCCGTAAATTCGCGTCCACCCGCGCTGTTGCCAGCCCCAGGCGACGACCCCCGCGGGGACGCCATAAATCCCCGCCGAGGCGAGGCTCCAGCCGATCTCGCGCCGGATCTGCGCAGCCTGTCCCGTCAGCCGCCCAGGGTAGCGCCGCGCGGTCAGCACCGCGAACAGGCCGGAACTGACGAGATAACGCAGCGCGACGATCAGGCTCATCGCCAGCGCAGACAGGATCAGGGCAACGGCCATGGCGTCAGACTAGGCGCGCACCGCCGCTCCCGCTAGAGCGCCGGCAATGCCGATCGACCGCCCTGACCTGATCATCCTTGGCGGCGGGCTGGCCGGGGGGCTGGCGGCGCTGGCGCTTCGCCAGGCACGGCCCGCGCTGGCGGTGACCATCGTCGAGCCGGGCCTAGCAATCGGCGGCCATCATCTGTGGAGCTATTTCGGCAGTGACGTTGAAAGCGGCGACCGGCAGCTGGTCGATCCGCTCGCGGCGCACCGCTGGCCTGGATACCGCGTCCGTTTCCCGGGGCGCGAGCGGCAGCTGGCCGAGCCCTATTACACAATTGAAAGCGAAGCGCTCGACACCGCGGTGCGGGCGAGTGGCGCGGCCATCGTCCAGGCCAGCGCGGTGCACGCCGCGCCGACCGAGGTGCACCTCGATAACGGGAAATCCCTCTCCGCCCCCGCCGTGCTCGACACGCGCGGCATCGCTGCCGCGCCTGTTGGCCTGCGCTGCGGCTGGCAGAAATTCGTCGGTCAGCTGCTTGACGTACCCACCGGCCACGGTCTTGCCGAGCCCCTGGTAATGGACGCCGCGGTCGACCAGGCGGACGGCTACCGCTTCGTCTATTGCCTGCCTTTCTCGCCGACGCAGGTCTTCGTCGAGGATACCTATTACTCGGACTCGCCGGGACTCGATCCGACCGAACTCGCCGGCCGCATCGCTGCCTATGCGGCGGGCCATGGCTGGACCGTCGCGAGCATCAGCCGCACCGAACGCGGCGTCCTCCCGGTCGTCACCGGCGGACGGTTCGATGCGTTCTGGCCCGCCACCGACACCGTTGCCCGCGGCGGCGTGCGCGCCGGACTGTTCCACCCCTTGACCAGTTACTCGCTGCCCGACGCGGTGCGCTTCGCCAGCTGGCTTGCAGCCCATGCCCCGCTCGATAGTCGACTCGGCGGCGCTACGCGTAACTATGCCGAGGCGCACTGGCGGCGGGGGAATTTCGATCGGCTGCTGGCGAGACTGTTGATGGAGGCCGCCGACCCGCCGCAGCGTTTTCGCGTGCTCGAACGCTTCTACCGCTTGCCGGCCCCGCTCATCGCCCGCTTCTATGCCGGCCGCTCGACCCTTTTCGACCGCGCACGCATCCTCGTCGGCCGCCCGCCCGTATCGCTGGCGCGGGCAATCCGGGCCGTCGGAGGGACCAGGTGAAGTCAGCGATTATTATCGGGTCGGGGTTCGGCGGGCTGGCGCTCGCTATCCGCCTGCAGTCTGCCGGGGTGCCGACGACCATCGTCGAGGCGCGCGACAAGCCCGGCGGCCGCGCTTATTTTTGGGAGCGTGACGGCCATATATTCGACGGCGGGCCGACCGTCATTACCGACCCCGATTGCCTGAAGCGATTGTGGACGCTCAGCGGACAGGACATGGCGAGCGACGTCGAGCTGGTTCCGGTCATGCCCTTCTACGCGCTGGACTGGCCCGACGGCACGCGGTTCGATTATTCGAACGACGACGAACATCTGTTTGCGCAAATCGAAGCGCTCAACCCGGCCGACGTCGAGGGTTACAAACGCTTCCTCGCTTATTCGGCGGGCGTCTATCGGGAGGGGTATGTCAAACTCGGCGCCAAGGCGTTCGAAAGCCTCGCCGACATGCTCAAGGCAGCGCCCGCGCTGGCCCGCTATCAGGCGTGGCGGTCCGTATATTCCATAGTTTCAAGCTTTGTGAAGAACGAACATTTGCGGCAGGCACTCAGTTTTCACACGCTACTGGTCGGCGGCAATCCGATGACCTGCTCGTCGATCTATGCGCTGATCCACAAGCTGGAGCGTGACGGAGGCGTCTGGTTCGCGATGGGCGGCACGAACAGGCTCATCGGCGGCCTGGTCGCGCTGTTCAAGCGGCTGGGCGGGACGCTGCGTCTGGATGATCCCGCCGTGGCGATCGAGACGGAAAACCACCGCGCGACCGCCGTCCGAACCGCCTCGGGCTGGCGCGGCACCGCCGACGCCATCGCCTGCAACGGCGATATCGTCGCCAGCTATGGCCTGATCGAGGGTGACGAGCGCGGACCGGCCCGGGCCGAGGCGCTCAAACGCAAGCGCTATTCGCCGTCACTATTCGTCCTTCACTTCGGGCTGACCGGCACCTGCCCGGACATTCCGCATCACATGATATTGTTCGGCCCGCGCTACCGCCAGCTGCTCGGCGACATTTACGACCGTGGCACCCTCGCCGCCGACCCCGCACTTTATCTCCACCACCCGACCGCAACCGACCCGTCAATGGCCCCACCGGACTGCTCTACCTTTTATGCGCTGGCGCCCGTCCCGCACCTCGGCAAGGCGAACATCGACTGGGCTGCGGAGGGCAATCGCTACGCCGAGGTGGTCCTCGACACAATCGAGCAGCGACTGATCCCCGGCGTCCGCTCGCGGATCCGCACCCGCTTCCATTACACCCCGAGCGATTTCCAGTCCGACCTGTTCGCTCACCTCGGTAGCGCTTTCAGCCTCGAGCCGGTCTTGACCCAGTCGGCCTGGCTCCGCCCCCACAACCGTGATGACGTCATCGGGAATCTCTATTTCGTCGGCGCCGGGACTCATCCTGGTGCAGGCATCCCCGGTGTCGTCGGCTCGGCTGAGGCGACTGCCGGACTGATGCTGGCATGACCCCCGACCGCCAGCGGCTGGTCGAGGAAGCCCAGCGGTCGATCGCCGCCGGATCGAAAAGCTTTCGCTTCGCCAGCCAGATTTTCGACCTGGCCACCCGCGAGCGCAGTTGGCTGCTTTATTCCTGGTGCCGCGCCTGCGACGATATCACCGACGGCCAGACTCTCGGCCATGACGCGAAACTGACCGGCGACCCCGCCGCGCGGATCGCCTTCCTGACCGAGATGACCGATGCCGCGCTGGCCGGGCGGATTACGGGCATCGCCGCGTTCGACGCTCTGGCCACCGTCGCCGCCGAGACCGGCATTCCCTCGGACTTGCCCCGCGAGCACCTGGCCGGCTTCGCCCGCGACTCCGCCGGATGGAGCCCGGCCAACGTCGAGGAGCTGCTCAGTTATTGCTTCCAGGTCGCCGGCGCGGTGGGCGTGATGATGGCCCATATCATGGGCGTCGACCCGGACGAACGCGACACAATGGATCGCGCGTCGGATCTCGGCATTGCCTTTCAGCTCGCCAACATCGCCCGCGACATTGTCGATGACGCCCGCGTCGGGCGCTGTTATCTTCCCGCCGATTGGCTCGCGGCCGAAGGGCTGGCCAGCGCCGATTTGACCGATCCGCGCCACCGCCCGGCGCTTGCCCGGACTACCCGCCGCCTCGCCAATCTCGCCGACGCCTATCGCCGGTCGAGCAAGGTCGGTGCGGCGCGGCTGCCATTCCGCAGCCGCTGGGCGGTGCTGTCGGCGGCCGGCATCTACGGTGAAGTCGCGACCCGCGCAGTAGCACTCGGCCCGCGCGCCTGGGACCGGCGCATCAGCATTTCCAAAGCGGAGAAATTCGCTTTGGTGATCGAGGCGTTCGGCGAGGCGCTGATGCCCGCACCGAAGCTCAGCCGCGCAGGGCTGTGGAGTCGCCCGCCGGCGCCCGCAACCGCCCGGCCAACGCAACCTTGAGCTGATCGACCGGCGGCGCCCACAAAAAACCGAAGCTGACCGCCCCGTCGCGGCTTTCGATCGCATGGTGGAGCCGGTGCGCCTGGACGATCCGCTTGAAATATGGAGATCGCGGCACAATCCGGTGCGCGACGCGGCGGTGGACGATGATGTCGTGAAATCCGACATAAATCGCGCCATAGGCCGCGATCCCCGCCCCGACCCAAGTTGCCCACGCGCCCCATCCACCCTGTACGCCGCCATACAACAGCAGGATCGACGGGACCGCGAACATTACGCCATAAAGATCATTGAGCTCAAACCGGCCAGCGCGCGCCCGGTGATGGCTTTGGTGAAGGACCCAGCCCAGTCGCCCGTGCATCACCCAACGGTGCATGACATAGGCAAAGCCCTCCATGAAGGCGACGGTCAGGACGAGCAGCAACAGACCGGAAATCAGGGACATTTCCCGGCCTATACACCGATTATTGCGGCTCGGACAGGAAGCGCATCAGCTGCGCCAGCGTGTCTTCCATCTGATCCTGCATCTGGGTGATCAACTCATTTTCGCGCATGCCCTCATGGTCGAGCGGCTTCGAATAGCTGTCGGAAAAGGCCTGCAAATCTTCCTTGTCGAAAATGCCCTTGGAGACCAGCTTGGCGAGGATCACGAGGAGGCCGTTGGTGTTGGCAATGTTCCCCGCGACCAGCGCTTCATCGACCATCGAAAGATTGGCGCCTTCTTCCTCTTCGTCGAGGCTCTCGATGAGTTCGTCCATCACCGCATAGTGCCGTATTTCGGTGCCAGCGCAAGCGGCCCCAACGCTGCCCAGCGCGCTGCCTTTTCGGCAACGGAAAGGGTGTAGGCCGGACTCGACGACGGCAAGTCGATCAACGCCAGGCCGGGTGCATCGGTCAGCGCGGCCCGACCGATCCGCGCCGCGGTTTTCCCGTTGAACGCGACCGCCCTCAGCCGCGAAAGCCTTCCCACGAAGTCGGCCAGCGGATTAACGCGGGCATCGCGGATCGCGCCGTCGAGGCTGCCCTGGCGCTGGGCTTCGGCGACCACGTCCCACAGCGCAACGCCGCGCTCGGCCAGCCGCTCCAGCCGCGCGCCATAATCTAGCCCGGCGAGCGGCTCGCCCAGCGCCGCGCCGAGCAGCCGCCAGAACTGATTTTGCGGGTGCGCATAGTAACGCTGGGCGGCGAGCGACGCCTCGCCCGGCAGGCTGCCGAGCAACAGCAGCTCCGCGTCATCCCCGCCAACGGGGGCCATCGAGGACTTGCGTTCCATCGCCCGCCACTAGCGCGACGGTTGCCCGAACGCATCCGCTTTGGCTAAGGCCAAGCGCAATGACCCCCGACGCGCTCCGCATTGCCCTGTTCTCAGGCAATTATAATTATGTCCGCGACGGTGCGAACCAGGCGCTTAATCGGCTGGTCGACTTTCTCCTCCGCCAGGGAGCCCATGTCCGGGTCTATTCGCCGGTGGTCGATGAGCCAGCTTTCCCGGCGACCGGAGACCTGATCGGAGTACCGTCGCTGGCGATTCCCGGGCGCGACGAATATCGTTTTCCGCTGGCTTTGACGCGTGAGGTGCGGCGCGACCTCGCCAATTTCGCGCCCAACATCGTCCATATCGCCAGCCCGGATCTCGTCGCTCATCGCGCCGTCAGCTGGGCGCGGGCGCGCGGCATCCCGGCCGTCGCATCGGTTCACACGCGGTTTGAAACCTATCTGCAATATTATCACTTGCAGGCCCTTGAACCGGCCGTTCGCGCGATGTTGCGCCGGCTATACCGCCGCTGTGACGCGATTGTCGCCCCGGCCGAATCGACCGCCGCCATCCTTCGCGCCCAGCGAATGAATCGCCATATCTCGATCTGGTCGCGCGGGGTCGACCGCGAGCAGTTCAACCCGGAGCGGCGAAGCGCTGAGTTCCGCCGGGCCAACGGCATAAACGATGACGAAATGGTGGTCGTCTTCCTTGGCCGGCTGGTGCTGGAAAAGGGCCTGGACGTGTTTGTCGATGTGGTTGACGCTGGCCGCGCCGCCGGCGTGCCGATGAAGATATTGGTAATCGGCGAGGGTCCGGCGCGCGACTGGTTCGCCGAACGGCTGCCTGACGCAATATTCACGGGACAGCTGACCGGCGCCGAGTTGGCCACGGCGCTGGCCTCGGCCGACGTGTTCCTCAACCCTTCGATCACCGAAGCGTTCGGCAATGTGACGCAGGAAGCCATGGCCTGTGCGTTGCCGGTGGTTGCCGCCGCCGCGACCGGCGCCAACAGCCTGGTCGTCGATGGAGTCAGCGGGGTGCTGGTCGCGCCCGACGACCTCGAGGGCTTCGCCGAGGCGCTCGCCACCTATCAATCCGACCCGGCACTGCGCGCCCGTCACGGCGCCGCCGGCCTCGCCTTCGCCAAGACGCGCGATTGGGACGAGATCAATGGCGCCGTAATGCGCTTTTACCAGCAGGTCATCGTCCGGCGGGAACGCCTTCAGCGCAAGCTTGGGCGCTAACTTCGGGCCGCTCGATCCGCTGCGTCGCCAGGTAGCTTCACCTGTCGCCCGGGGGATACAAATTTCCTCTGTCGTGGTTAGAAGCGGACATGGCCGACCTGTTCGCCCCCGAGCCCGCGACCGAAGCCGAAGCGGCGATCCGCGCCCCGCTCGCCGATCGCGTCCGCCCGCGCGCGCTCGACGAAGTGGTCGGGCAGGAGCATCTGACCGGCCGCGACGGCGCGATCGGGCGAATGGTCGCCGCGGGCAAGCTGTCCTCGATGATCCTGTGGGGCCCGCCCGGCACCGGCAAGACGAGCATCGCCCGCCTGCTCGCCGACGCCGTCGGGATGCGCTTCATCGCGCTGTCGGCGGTGTTCTCCGGCGTCGCCGATCTCAAGAAAATCTTCGCCGAGGCCAGGGTCGCGGTCCGTGCCGGGCAGCGCACCTTGCTGTTCGTGGACGAGATCCACCGTTTCAACCGCTCGCAGCAGGACGGCTTCCTGCCCTATGTCGAGGATGGCACCATCACATTGGTCGGCGCGACCACCGAGAACCCGAGCTTCGAGTTGAACGCCGCTTTGCTGTCGCGCTGCCAGGTATTGATCCTGAACCGGCTCGATTCAATGGCGCTGTGCTGTCTGCTCGAGCGCGGCGAGGCGCTCGCCGGCCGCACGCTTCCTCTCACCCCGGAGGCCCGTGACGCGCTGGTCGCCAGCGCCGACGGCGACGGCCGCTTCGTCTTGAACCAGGCCGAGACCTTGTTCGACATCGCCCCCGACGCACCGCTCGACCCGGCCGCGCTGGCCCAGCTGCTCCAGCGCCGCGTCGCGGTCTATGACAAGGACCGCGAGGGGCATTACAACCTCATCTCCGCGCTCCACAAATCGATCCGCGGCTCGGACCCGCAGGCCGCGCTTTATTACCTCGCGCGGATGCTCACCGCTGGCGAGGAGCCGTTGTTCCTGCTCCGCCGCCTGGTCCGCGCGGCGAGCGAGGATATCGGCCTCGCCGACCCCAACGCGCTGATCCAGTGCCTCGCCGCCAAGGACGCCTACGACTTCTTGGGCTCGCCCGAGGGCGAACTGGCAATCGTCCAGGCCTGCCTCTACCTCGCCACCGCCCCCAAATCGAACGCCGTCTATGTCGCGCAGAAAGAGGCGTGGCGCTCGGCCAGGGAAACCGGTTCGCTGATGCCGCCGATGAACATCGTCAATGCCCCGACCAAGCTGATGAAGCAGGTCGGCTACGGCGAGAGCTATGCCTACGACCATGACGCCGAAGACGGTTTTTCGGGCGCCAACTACTGGCCCGACGAGATGGAACCGCAATGGTATTATCGTCCCAACGACCGCGGGTTCGAAGCCAAGGTCAAGGAGCGGCTTGCGTTCTGGGCCGAAAAGCGCCGACAACAGCAATTGCCAGACCGACCAGGGGAATAAGCCATGTACCAGAGCCAGCCACCCGCCCAATATTGGCAGAACCAGCTAATCGAGTGGGGCCCGCGCGTCCTGTTCGCCGTGCTCATCCTCATCGCCACCCATTTCGTCGCCAAGGCGGTGCAGTGGGCGGTGTCGCGGATCGTCGATAAATTGCCAATTCTCAAGCGCCACCCCGGAGTCGGCGGCGACAGTGTCGGCAAGGAACTGGGCCGCCTCGCTTACTGGCTGATCTGGCTGGTCGGGCTGATCGCCGCGCTCCAGCCGCTCGGCCTGTCGGGCGTGCTGACCCCCGTCACCAGCATGACCAATGAGGTTTTCGCTTTCTTGCCTCGCCTGCTTGGCGCGGGGCTGTTCTTCTTCGCCGGGTTGATCCTGGCCCGGATCGTGCGTCACATCATCGAGGCGGCATTGGGCGCGCTCAACCTCGAAAAGCTGCTCGGCCGCGCCGGTCTCAGCGTCGGCGATGCCCCGCTCAGCGTCGACAGCGCCGGAACCGCCGCGCCCGGAACCGTGCCGGCCCGCAACTCGATCGCCCGCGCGGTCGGGGTTACCGTGTCGGCGGTGATCATCATCTTCGCGTCGATCGGCGCGCTGCAGATCCTCCAGATCTCGGCCATTTCCGATCCGGCGACTGCGATGCTCAACACCATCGCGACTGCAATCCCCAACGTTTTGGCGGCGCTGATCATCCTGGCCATCGCCTTCTTCATCGGACGCTGGGTCAAGACGCTTATCGAAACCGTCCTGCCCAGCCTCAACTTCGACAATAGCGTGCGCGCGCTCGGGATCATGCCAGCGGGCACGACGCCGTCGCGGGTGGTCGGCTCCATCGCCTTCACCGCCGTCTTGATCGTCGGACTGATGGAGGCGGCGCGCAAGATTGGCGGCGATTCGAGTGCGGCATTGCTGTTTCAGATCACCGAGCTTGGCGGGAAAGTCATCTTCGGCACGGTGATCATCGTCGTCGGCCTGTTCCTGGCGCGGATCCTCGCTGGGCTGGTCGGAAGTTCGACTGGCGAGGCGGGCTATGCCCAGACGGTGGTCAAATATGCCATCATCGCTTTGTTCACCGCGATCGGCCTGACCTTCATGGGGCTGGCCGACCAGATCGTGATGATGGCGTTCGGGCTGATCCTCGGTTCGGCGGCAATCGCCACCGCTCTGGCCTTCGGCCTCGGCGGGCGCGACGCCGCGGCGCGGATGCTCGAGGACTGGCAGCGCGGCAACTCGACCATCGTCCCCCCGCCCCCGCCGCGGCTGAAAAAGGCCAACCCGGCAGACGACAACCAGCCGCCGCTGGTGTGACGAAATCTCCCTTCCCGCAAGCGGGCGGGGAGAATTCTTCCCGGTTTGCGGCTACCGTCGCAATCGACTGGTCGGGCGCCAAAGGGCGACGGCACAAGGGCATCGCTGTCGCCGAGGCACGCGGCGGCGAGGCTCCACGTCTCGTCCGCCCCGGCCATGTTTGGTCGCGCGGCGAAGTGCTTGACTGGTTGATCGCGCGCGCGGCCGCCGAGCCGACCCTGTTTGGATTCGACTTCAGCTTTGCCCCGCCGTTTATCGAGCGCGGTGCCTACCTTCCAGGTGAACAGGGCGTACCCGACAATGCCCGCGCCTTTTGGGCCTATGTCGACCAGCATAGCCTCGACGAGGACCTCGGCGCGGCCAGTTTCCTTGAGCTGCTCCACCGTAAGCATTTCTATTTCGGCATCGCCGACGGCGTGAAGGCCGACTTCGTTCGTTTCCGCGCCTGCGACACGGCATTGAACGCCCAAGGCGGACGCAAGACCGCCTCGGCCTATGACGCGATCGGCGCGGCGCAGGTCGCCAAGGCGAGCTTCTCCGGCATGCGCCTGCTCCACCGCCTCGACGGTGAAATCGCAATCTGGCCGATGGACCCGCTGCCCGAGAGCGGCAGCGTGGTGGTCGAAATCTACACCCGCATTTACATTCGGAACGCCGGGCTGCCGGGCAAGAAAATCCGCAGTGCTCGGGAATTGGACGCCGCCCTCGGCGCGCTCGGCAGCAAGCCCGCACACCTCGCCCACCAGCCGAGTGACCATGAAACCGACGCATTGATTACCGCCGCCGGCATGCGTACCCACCTCGCTCACCCCGGGGCGTTCGCGCCGGCGGCCCTCATCCCCGCCATCGCCAGCACCGAGGGCTGGACGTTCGGGATCGTCTGACGATAGAGGGTGCGCGAGGGCCGGTTTAGCTCAGTTGGTAGAGCAGCGGTTTTGTAAACCGAAGGTCGCGGGTTCGACTCCTGCAACCGGCACCATATTCTCCCCTGCGGGCAGAGCTTAAGTGCCCGTGCGAAGTCAATTTCACTTCACTTCACTTTGCTTCGCTTCCGCATCGCGCCCGGCGGCTTTTCCTTAAAGTGCTGCTGCCCGCGCGCCTTCATCGCCTGAAAAAGCAGTCGGTCGGAGGTTTCGACGGCGGCATCTGGGCTCAGCTTGACGTGGACATGGTCGGGCCCGACCACCGTCACATGGCCGTCCTCGGCATCTACATCGCTGGGCTCGTCATAAATTTTGTCGTTCATGATCGGAAAAAGGCTCGCAGCGGGCGATGGTTCCAGCCTCGATGCGCTCCGTCCCAAGAAGATTTTGAAACGAAACAAAAAATTTTTTTCGCAACGGCGGAACTCCGCGCCTCATGCATTGTTATATCTGCGTGGTTCACTTCTTCGGAAGCGAATCATGGAACCCCGGCAACTTCGGTTGCCGGGGTTTACTTTTATCGGCCTGGCGCCGGTTGCCTAGAGGTCGATGCCGGCGGCGATTGCCTCTAGCTTGCGCACCCGCTCCTTCAAATCGGCCAATTCGATCCGCCCCCCGGCAGGGTTCAGACGCACCTCGCCGCCGCAGTGGCTGGCAAGCTCGAGCCGCTTATATTCAAGCCATTCGTGCCAGCCCCTGAGCGCTGCCCAGGAAGCAGCGGCAATGGCGATGATGACGGTACTGCCAATCAGCGCGGTCGTGATCGGGTCGATCATTGCTTTTCTCCCCGCAATGCCTCGATTTCACGCGCCAGTTCATCGTTCTGGGTGTGGAGGTGGTGGTCGATGGCCATCATCCGGCGGTCGTTAATGTCGAGCTTGGTGCGCAGGTCATGGACCGAGGTGCGCGTGCTTCGATCCTTCGCTTCCATTCGCTCTAGGTCGGTCGGCTGGCCGTTGCGACGGACCGCATCGCGCCGCGCCATGTGCAGGTATAGCCCGGCGGCGATGTAGGCGATCACCGCCAGCTTCCAGCTGATCAGGATCGCGGTGGCGACCAGGCCGATGCGAATGAACGTCGGATCGATGTTGAACACTTCGCCGAGGGTCGAGGTGACCCCTGCCAATTTCTTGTCCCGGCGGTTGAACGAATAGCGCGGCATGTCCCTGTTCCCCTTATTGGTCGTGGCGCGCGGCGAGCGCGGCTTTCATGTCGTCGAGCTCGGCACCGACCGCTTCGGCGGCGCGCAGCTCGGCAAATTCCTCCTCCAGGCTTTTAGGCCCGGTCAGCCCCAGTGCATCGGCATGGCCTTCGGCGAGGTCGGCGCGGCGTTCGAGAATTTCGAACCGGGCGAACGCTTCTTCGGTGCGGTGGCCATTGACCAGCTCGCTCGCCTTGGCGCGGCTGATCGCGCTTTCCATCCGGAGCGCGATCGACTGCTGGCGGGCGCGGGCCTCGGCCAGCTTGGTCTGCAGCCGCTGGATATCGGCTTCATAGCCGCGTAGCACGACCTCGATCTGTGCCATCTCCGCGTGCAGTCCCTCGGCCAGCTCGGCGATCTTCTGCTTCTCGCCCAGAGCGGCGCGGGCCAGGTCCTCGCGGCCCTTTTCCAGCGCCAGCCCGGCCTTTTCGGCCCAGCCATGCCGCATGTCGTCGAGCCGGTTGCAGGCGCGCCGCATTTCCTTGATGTCGGCGATCGAGCGGGCGGCGGTGGCGCGCACTTCGACCAGCGTTTCCTCCATCTCGACGATGATCATCCGGATCATCCGCACCGGGTCTTCCGAGCGGTCGAGCAGGTCGGTCATGTTGGCGGCAATGATGTCGCGGGTGCGGGTGAAGATCGGACCCGACAGCAGCCCGGCGAGCGGGGCGAAGCGGACCGTCGGCGCATCAGCCTCGACTGCTTCATCGCTTACCCGGGGCATCCGGACGGGCGCCCGAGCCACGATCGGTTCAAGCTCAAGCATAAGTCACGATTTCCGTTGAGGCGGGCGCCGCCGAGACCTGACTCGGAGCGATTGCCGCGCCAACCGCAATGGAGCTCATCACCAGCGACACAAACGCCGCGAGCAGATGGTTCTGGAACGACTGACCAAACATTTTCTTTCTCCCTTTTCGAACCGGCGGACGAAGCAGCGCGGTTCATGTCCCCTTCATTTCACGGGTCGTGCCAATTGGAGTTTTCCGGGAAAAACCGTGCTAATGACCAGCCCAGCACGGCAAGTTGGCGGGATTTCCCACCTTGAGTTGGGACGGCACGCCAATTGCTGTGCGGGAACCGGCGCGGCGGGTCGCGCTTTCTTCCGTCAGGAACTTCCATTGAAAGGGTAAGCGTATGTTCGGACGGATTTTGGGTGCGATCGTCGGGGAGAAGCTGGCCGGTCGCAACAGCCGGGCCAAGGGTGCGCTGATTGGCGCTGCGATCCCGATGATTGCCCGACGTGGGCTTGGGCCGATCAGTCTCGTGCTAGGCGCTGGCTGGCTGGCGAAGAAGCTATACGACCGCCGCTCGGGTGCCGCGCCTCAGGCGCCGTCGGTGCCGCCGCTGTCCTGATCGGCAGCGATGCCTTCGGGCAATCCCTTGACGTAAGGTTCGACCTTGCCCTTGAGCTTCACCGTCATCGGCTGCCCGTAGCGGTCGAGACTGCGCCCGGCGGCGACCCGTATCCAGCCTTCGGACATCGAATATTCCTCGACGTTGACCTTTTCGACGCCGTTGAACTTGATGCCAACGCCTTTCGCCAGCAACTCTTCGTCAAAGAACGGGCTGCGCGGATCGAGCGACAGGCGGTCGGGGAACTGAGGGGGTTTTTCGGTCATGGCGTGCCCCTACCCCCGCTCCCGCCCACGCGTCAAACAGTTGCCGCTGGGCGCGCCCCGCACTAAGCGCGTGAGCCAATGAACGAGACATCTTCCCCCCGCCGCAACCGGCCGGCGCTTGCGCTGCATGTGCCCGAGCCGGCTTACCGCCCCGGCGACACGCCCGACTTCTCGGCCATCCGCGTCCCCGCCGCGGGTGAGGCGCCGCGCCCGGATGTCACCGCGCCGGCAACCGAAACGCATCCCCTGACGACGCATCTCGTGCGCGTGCTCGACGATCAGGGCAAGGCGGTGGGGCCGTGGAATCCGAAGCTGGATCCCGACAGCTTACGCAAGATGCTCAAAGACATGAAGACCGTCCGCACGTTCGACGACCGGATGTACCGCGCCCAGCGCCAGGGCAAGACCAGCTTCTACATGAAATGCACCGGGGAGGAGGCGATCGCGGTATCCGCCGCGACCGCGCTCGACGCCGAAGACATGCACTTCCCGACCTATCGCCAGCAGGGCCTGCTGATCGCCCGCGGCTATCCGCTCACCGACATGATGTGCCAGATCTACTCGAACCGCGGCGACAAGCTCAAAGGGCGCCAGCTGCCGATCATGTATTCGGACAAGAAGTACGGCTTCTTCTCCATCTCGGGCAACCTCGGCACCCAATATCCGCAGGCGGTTGGGTGGGCGATGGCGAGTGCGATCAAGGGCGACAGCCGCATCGCCATGGGCTGGATCGGCGAGGGCGCGACGGCCGAGGGCGACTTCCACGCGGCGCTAACCTTTGCCGCCGTCTATCAGGCGCCGGTGATCCTTGCCGTGGTCAACAACCAGTGGGCGATCTCGAGTTTCTCCGGCATCGCCGGGGCCGAGCAAGCGACCTTCGCCAGCCGCGCCGTCGGCTATGGCATCGCCGGCCTTCGGGTCGATGGCAATGACGCGCTGGCGGTGGTCGCGGCGGTGCGCTGGGCAGCCGACCGCGCGCGATCCAACAATGGCCCTACCCTGATCGAATTCTTCACCTACCGCGCCGAGGGTCATTCGACGTCGGACGACCCGACCGGATACCGCCCGGCGGGCGAGGCGCAGGAATGGCCACTGGGCGACCCGATCGCGCGGCTCAAGGCGCACCTCGTCTCGCTCGGTGAATGGGACGAGGAACGCGACGCCGCACTCGACAAGGACATCGATGCGACCGTCCGCGCCGCGCAGAAAGAGGCCGAGAAACTCGGCATCCTGCCGCAGCAGGGGTTCGAGGACATCGGATCGATGTTCGACGACGTCTACGCCGACCTGCCGTGGCACCTCGCCGAGCAGCGCGACGAAGCCTTCGCCGAGGCGCGCGACTATCTGGGCCGCGAACCGTCATGAGCGCCGCCAAGACGACCAGTCGCAACATGATCCAGGCGATTAACGATGCCCACCGCGTGATGATGGAGCGCGACCCCGACGTCGTCGTCTATGGCGAGGACGTTGGCTATTTCGGCGGGGTGTTCAGGGCCACCGAAGGGCTTCAAAAGCAGTTCGGCAAGACGCGCTGCTTCGACGCGCCGATTTCGGAAGGCGGCATCGTCGGCACCGCGGTCGGCATGGCCGCTTATGGCCAGAAACCCGTGATCGAGATCCAGTTCGCCGACTATATCTACCCCGGCTATGACCAGATCGTCAGCGAGGTCGCCAAGATCCGCTATCGCACCGCCGGCGAGTGGACCATGCCGATGGTCATCCGATCGCCTTATGGCGGCGGCATTTTCGGCGGTCAGACGCACTCGCAATCGCCCGAGGCTTTGTTCACCCATGTCGCGGGGCTGAAGACGGTCATCCCGTCCAACCCCTACGACGCCAAAGGCCTGCTGATCGCCGCCATCGAGGACCCCGACCCGGTCGTGTTCTTCGAGCCCAAGCGCATCTACAACGGCCCGTTCGATGGTCACCATGATCGCCCGGTAACGCCGTGGGCCAAGCGCGATGAAGCGCAGGTGCCCGACGGATATTACACCGTCCCACTGGGCAAGGCCGCGATCGTCCGCCCGGGCGAGGCGCTTACTGTGCTTGCCTATGGCACGATGGTCCATGTCGCCCGCGCCGCGGTCGAGGAAAATGGCGTGGACGCCGAGGTCATCGACCTGCGCACTTTGCTTCCGCTCGACATCGAGACGATCGAGGAATCGGTCAGGAAGACCGGGCGCTGCCTCATCGTCCAGGAAGCGACCCGCACCTGCGGCTATGGCGCCGAGCTTGCCGCGCTGGTGCAGGAGCGCTGTTTCTTTCATCTCGAGGCGCCGGTGATCCGCGTCGCCGGCCCCGACACGCCCTATCCGCACGCCTATGAATGGATTTATTTCCCCGGGCCGATCCGGTTGAAGAACGCACTCAAGAAGGTCATGGAGTCGTAATGGGGACCTACCAGTTCAAGCTGCCCGACATCGGCGAAGGCATCGCCGAGGCGGAAATCGTCGCCTGGCACGTCAAGGTGGGCGACGTTATCGCCGAGGACCAGCAGCTTGCCGACATGATGACCGACAAGGCGACGGTCGAAATGGAATCGCCGGTCGCGGGAAAAGTCACCAAGCTCGCCGGCGAGGTCGGCGATCTGATCGCCATCGGATCGGTGCTGGTCGAGATCGAGACCGAGGGCGAAGCGGCCGCGGTCGAATCCAAGGTCGAGCAGCCGCTGGCCGACGGCGCGGTCAAGCCGACCAAGGCGATGAAGCAAGAAATCCCAACTTCCGCTACGAAATCCCCCCTCCCGCAAGCGGGAGGGGAAGAGGTGAGAAGCTCCGAAGGGGAGGGCCTGTCAAAAGCCCCAAAAGAAACAACCTCTCCCCCTTCAATCGCTCGCGCGGTTGAGCCTCCCGCTAGCGGGAGGGGAGCCCTTGCCTCCCCTGCCGTGCGCCAGCGCGCGCGCGATCTCGGAATCGACCTTGGCGAGGTAAAAACCGCCACCGACCGTGTCCGCCATGCCGACCTTGACGCCTATCTGCTCTACAACGGCGGCAGCGTCTCCCATGGCCCCGCCGCCCGCCGCGCCGACGAAACCATCAAGGTCGTCGGCCTCCGCCGCAAGATCGCCGAGAACATGCAGGAGGCCAAGCGCCGCATCCCGCACTTCACACTGGTCGAGGAATTCGATGTCACCGACCTTGAGGACACAAGGGCGATGATGAACTCCGACCGCGGCGACAATCCCAAGCTGACCCTGCTGCCGTACCTAATCGCCGCGATGGGCAAGGCGCTCGTCGACTGGCCGATGCTCAACGCAACGTTTGACGACGACGCTATGAAACTTACCCGCCACGGCGCGATGCACCTCGGCATGGCCACGCAAACCCCCGGCGGGCTGATGGTCCCCGTAATTCGCGACGCTCAAGCGAAGAGCGTGTGGCAGCTCGCCAGCGAGATCGGCCGGCTGGCCGAAGCCGCGCGCTCGGGCAAGGCGAGCCGCGAGGAATTGTCCGGATCGAC
>JBDSMA010000202.1:0-5787 GCA_039916085.1 Sphingomicrobium sp. | reverse complement strand
CCAGCCCGATGCCCCCTTCATAGGGCGAATAGCGGCTGTCGAGGCTGTCGTCGCGATTGTCGCCCATCAGGAACAGGAATCCGTCGGGGACGGTCACTGGCTGCGCTTCATCGGCGCGCGGCGTATTAGCCTGGTCGAGGGTCACGTAGCTCGGCCCGCCGGGCAGCGTCTCGCGGAACGCGGGGTAGAGGCAGTCTTCCCCACCGTCGGGGGCCGAACGGACCACCGGCGTCGCTTCGGGGATTACGCGGCACGGGCTATTGGGACTGACACGGATCGCCGCCTGGCCCGCCGCTATCCGCTCCAGCGGGCGGCCATTGAGCGACACAGCCCCATTATGCACTTCGACGGTATCGCCGGGCAGGCCGATCACCCGTTTGACCCAATCCTCGCCCTCGCGCCCGGGCGGGCGGAAAATGACGATGTCACCGCGCTTGGGATAATGACCGAGCACCCGGCCCTCGAACGACGGTATCTGCAGCGGGAAGCTGAATCGCGAATAGCCGTAGGGCCATTTGGCGACGAACAGATAATCGCCAATGTCCATCGTCGGCAACATCGATCCCGACGGGATGCTGAACGGGGCGACGATGAAGCTTCTCAGCGCCCACGCAAACAGTGCCAGCAGCAGCAACGAGCGCAAGCCGCCGCCGCGCTTGGGTTCGGACGTGGCTGGAACGGGGTTGGCAGTCATCGGCCCTCGCCTTGGTCGAGCGGCTTTCCAGCGTCAAGCGGGGATGGCTTTTGCCAGCCCGGCGTCTAACAGGGCGCGATGAAGACTCTTGACCGCGGCTCCGCCTGGCAGGCGATCGAAGCGCTCCCTGCCGCCCGTCTCATCGACCTGTTCGCCAGTGACCCGATGCGGGTCGAGCGTTTGACCCGCGGCCTGGCGGGAATCAGCTTCGACTGGTCGAAGACGCATTTGGATGAAGCGAGCATCACCGCCTTTCTCGCGCTGGCCGACGCCTGCGGTTATGCGACCGCGCGCGATGCCTTGTTCAGCGGCGCAATCGTCAACAAGACCGAAAACCGCCCGGCGACCCATCTCGCCGAACGAGGGCAGGGGGCCCCGGCCGACGTCGACCTCGCCGGCCAGCGGCGGGCGCGGATGCGCAGCCTGGTCGATGCCATTGAAGGCGGCGCGTTTGGCGAAATCCGCGCCGTGCTCCACATCGGTATCGGCGGCTCGGCGCTCGGGCCCGACCTAGCGATCGACGCGCTCGGCCGTGACAGCGATCACTATGAAGTGCGGGTACTCAGCAACATCGACGGCGAGGCGTTTGACGAGGCGGTCAGCGGCCTCGACCCGGCCTCGACCCTGGTCGTCGCAGTCAGCAAAACCTTCACCACCGTCGAAACGCTGACCAATCTGGAATCGGCGATCGAATGGCTGGTCGAGGGCGGCGTCGATGATGCTTATGGGCAATTGGTGGCGATCACCGCCGCGCCCGAAAAGGCGGTCACCTTCGGCATCGACCAAACCCGCGTCTTGCCGTTCGGCGAGGGGGTCGGCGGCCGCTATTCCTTATGGTCGGCGGTCGGCCTGTCGATCGCACTGGCGCTCGGCTGGGCGGCGTTCGAAGAAATGCTCGAAGGCGCCGCGACGGTCGATCGCCACGTCCGCTCGGCCAAAAACGCCGACAATATCCCGCTGCTCGCGGCCTTCGCCGATCTTTATTACGCGCAGGTCCGCCAGTCGGAGACCCGCGCCATCTTCGCCTATGACGAGCGGCTGCGCCTGCTCCCCAATTATCTCCAGCAGCTCGAGATGGAATCGAACGGCAAGTCGGTCACCGCCGACGGCAAGCCGCTCGGCCGGCCTTCGGCGCCGATCGTCTGGGGCGGGACCGGCACCGATGCGCAGCACGCGGTGTTCCAACTGCTGCACCAGGGCACGCATCTCATCCCGGTCGAGTTCGTCGCGGTGATCGAACAGCAGGACAGCCTCGACCCGCGCCATCACCGCATGCTGCTGATGAATGCGTTGGCCCAGGGCGCCGCGCTGATGGCCGGGCGGACTCATAAAGACCCCGCGCGGGCCTATCCCGGCGACCGGCCGTCGAGCACCATATTGCTCGATCGGCTCGATCCGCGGACGCTTGGCGCGCTGATTGCCTTTTACGAACACCGCACCTTCGCCAACGCGACGATCCTCGGCATTAACCCGTTCGACCAGTTCGGGGTCGAGCTGGGCAAGGAAATCGCTTCGTCGCTCGACGACCCCGACGCCCGCGAAAGTCTGGATGCTTCGACCCGGGCGCTGCTGGAGAAAGCGGGGCTATGAGCGCCAGGAAAACCAACGACGTCGACCTGTTCGTGATCGGCGGCGGGTCGGGCGGTGTGCGGGCGGCGCGCATCGCCGCCGCCCATGGCGCCAGGGTCGCGATGGCCGAAGAGTATAAGGTCGGCGGTACCTGCGTCATCCGCGGCTGTGTGCCGAAGAAGCTGCTCGTTTATGGCGCACACTTCGCCGAAGATCTGGACGATGCCGCGATGTTCGGCTGGGACGTGCCGACCAAGCGGTTCGACTGGCCGGTGCTGCGCGACAATGTGCTGGCGGAAGTCGGGCGGCTTGAGGGATTGTACACCCAGACGTTGTCGAACCACCAGGTCGAGATTTTCCACGAACGGGCCACGCTAGCCGGAGCGAACACTGTGCACCTGGCGAGCGGGCGGACGGTGACCGCGGGGAAAATCCTCATTGCCACCGGCGCGCGGCCGTTCATGCCGCCGATCGACGGCATCGAACACGCCATCTCGTCGAACGAGGTGTTTCACCTCGACAAGCTGCCGAAGCGAATCGTCATCGCCGGCGGCGGCTATATCGCCAATGAATTCGCCGGCATCTTTCACCAGTTCGGCAGCCATGTGACGCTGGTCAACCGGTCCGACACCATCCTGCGCGGCTATGACGAGCAGATGCGCGACCGGTTGCTGCAGATTTCGATCACCAAGGGCATCGATTTCCACTTCAACTCGAGCTTTTCGAAAATTGAGCAGCGCGGCGGCACGCTTCATCTGGCGATGAACGGCTGCGACGATATCGAGGCCGACGCGGTGCTGTTCGCTACCGGCCGCATCCCCAACACGGACCAACTCGGCCTCGCCGAAGCCGGTGTCGAGCTGGGCGAAAAGGGCGAAATCAAGGTCGACGAGCGAAGCCGCAGCAGCGTCCCGTCGATCTTCGCCGTTGGCGACGTCACCGACCGCATCCAGCTCACGCCTGTCGCGATCCGTGAAGGCCACGCCTTCGCCGACAGCGAGTTCGGCGGCGAACCGTGGACGGTCGATTACGCCAACGTCCCCCATGCGGTGTTTTCGCATCCGCCGATCGCCGGCGTCGGCATGACCGAAGGCGAGGCGCGCAACACGTTGGGCCAGGTCAAGACCTACACCAGCGACTTCCGGCCGATGAAGAATGTTCTCGCCGGGCGCAACGAGCGGTCGATCTACAAGCTGGTGGTCGACGCCGCGACCGGGGTCGTGGTCGGCATTCACATGATCGGACCCGGTGCGCCGGAAATTCTCCAGGCGGCGGCGATTGCGGTCAAGGCGGGGCTGAAGAAGTCGGACTTCGATCAGACCGTCGCGCTCCACCCGACCATGGCCGAAGAACTGGTGTTGATGCGGTGAGCCACGACGCGGTGATCATCGGTGCGGGCCATAATGGTCTGACCTGCGCCTATTACCTCGCCAGGAAGGGTCTGAAGGTCGTCATTCTCGAGTCCACCGACCGCGTCGGCGGGGCGGCGGTGACCGACGAATTCCACCCCGGTTTTCGCAATTCCGCCGCGAGTTACACGGTATCGCTGCTCCAGCCCAAGGTCATCCGCGACATGGCGCTGGAACGCCATGGGCTGAAGGTCGTGCTCAGGAAGCGGGACAACTTTTTGCCCGGGCCGGACAATAGCTACCTCCTAACTGGCCGCGACGGCCGCACCCGGGCAGACCTGGTTCGCCTGAACAAGTCCGACGGCCCGGCCTACGATCGCTACAATGCCGAGCTGGAGACGGTCGTCCCGTTGATCCGCAAATGGATATTGAAGGCGCCGGTCGAGGCCGGGGCAGGGCTCGCCGGGCTGGGCAAACTGCTGAGCCTCGGCAAGGATTTGGTCGGGCTGACCACTGCCGAAGTCCGCATCGTCCATCAATATGCCACCAAAAGCGAAGGCGAGATCCTCGACCGCCACTTCACCGGCGACCTGGCGAAGGCGTTGTTCGGGTTCGACGGCGTGGTCGGCAATTTCGCATCACCCTACACCCCGGGCACCGCCTACGTTCTGCTCCACCATTTGTTCGGCGAAGCAGCCGGCGTCCCCGGCGCCTGGGGCCACGCCATCGGCGGAATGGGCGCGATCACTCAGGCGATGGCCAAAGCGTGCCGCGAGGCGGGGGTCGACATCTTGCTTAACTCGCCGGTCGATGAGGTGCTGGTCGAAAAAAGCCGCGCGGTCGGCGTCGTGTCGGGCGGCAAGGCATGGCGCGCGCCGACGATCATCGCCAACGTCAACCCGCGGCTGCTGTTCACCAAGCTGATCCCCGACGGAGCGGTCGAGTGGCCGGTCGCCGAGCATTTCGCCAACTGGTCGTGCGAAAGCGCGACTTTCCGCATGAACGTCGCGCTCGACCGGCTGCCGAGCTTCACCGTCAAACCGGGCCGCGGCGACCATCTCACCGCCGGGATCATCGTCGCGCCGAGCCTCGAATACATGCACCGCGCGCATGCCGAGGCGGCGCTCAACGGCTGGTCGTCGCAGCCGATCATCGAGATGCTCATTCCCTCGACGCTCGACCCGGGGTTGGCACCCAAGGGCAAGCATGTCGCGAGCCTGTTCTGCCAGCATTTCCGCTACACATTGCCAGGCGGACGGAGCTGGGACGACGAGCGGGAGAAAGCAGCGGATACCGTCATCGCCACCATTGACGCCCATGCGCCCGGTTTCGCCCAATCGGTCATCGCCCGCCAGATCCATTCGCCGCTCGACCTTGAGCGCCGGTTCGGGCTGGTCGGCGGCGACATTTTCCACGGCAAGATGGGCTTGGACCAACTATTCAGCGCCCGCCCGATGATCGGCGCGGCCAATTACCGCATGCCGCTGCCCGGGCTCTATCTGTGCGGGTCGGGCGCGCACCCCGGCGGCGGGGTGACCGGGGCGCCGGGGCATAATGCGGCGCAGGCCGTGCTTGCCGACCGCAAGCCGTGGCGGAAGTGGGCGTGAACAAACCGCTTGCCGGAATCCGGGTGCTCGACCTCAGCCGGGTGCTGGCCGGGCCGTGGTGCACGCAATTGCTCGCGGACCTGGGCGCCGAGGTGTTCAAGGTCGAGCAGCCGGGACAAGGCGACGACACGCGTCACTGGGGACCGCCATGGCACGTTTTTAGGGGCGAAGTGGGGCATGGCGACGAAAAAGTGGCCGCCTATTTCCTCGCCGCCAACCGCGGGAAACGCTCGGTTGCGATCGATTTTTCGAGGCCCGAAGGCGCCGCGCTGATACGCAAAATGGCCGCCGATGCGGACGTGCTGGTGGAAAATTTCAAGGTCGGCGGCCTGGCCAGGTTCGGGCTCGACGCCGCTACGCTGCGCGCCGCAAACTCGCGTCTCATTTATGTGTCGATCACCGGCTTCGGCCAGGACGGACCCTACGCCGAACGGGCGGGATACGATTATATCATTCAGGGCATGGGTGGGTTGATGAGCCTGACCGGCCTGCCCGATGGCGAGCCGGGAGGCGGGCCGATGCGCGCCGGGGTTGCGGTCGCCGACCTGTTCACTGGCATGTACGCCGC
>JBDSMA010000201.1:0-6012 GCA_039916085.1 Sphingomicrobium sp. | reverse complement strand
CAGGCGATAGCATAATGGCGATGAAGGCGAGAGCCGTGCGTGGCTTCATGACGAGTCTCCAACCCCTGCGCCGTCCCCTGCAATGGCAACATAGCACGCGCTCGGACGGACAGGGAAGGGGCGGTGGCGCTGGCCGTGCCGCCGCCTCTTCCCTCCCGAAAGATTAGTCGGTCAGGTTCGCGGGAACCTTGCCGCCGTTGGCCGCGAGCTGACGCATGACTTCGCGCTGAAGCCACATGTTCATTTCCGCGCTGCCGTCCTTTTCGCCAGTGTAGCCGAGCTCGGTCGCCAGCGACTTGCGGTTGTCGAGGCTGGAATCCATGCCCAGCAGCTTCATCAGGTCGACGATCGACGTCTTCCAGTTGAGGTCCGGATTGCCCTTCGAGGCAGCGATGTCCGTCAGGACCTGCTGAACATCGACCGGGTCGGCGGTCATTGTCGGCGCCGGCTGCACGGCCGCCGGATCGCCGCCAGCCGCAGGCGTTGGCTGCGAGCCCGCATCGGCCGTCTTGTGACCGAAAATGGCGTCCTTGATGCTGCTGAAAATGCTCATCCCTTTTCCTCCTTATGCTTCAAGCGAATGCTTGAGGTCGCGCATCTGGTCATGGCCCGAGCGGACCGAGCCATAAGCCGTCTGGATGAGACTGCGGGTCTCGGGCGACAGGTCGCCGTCCTTGAGCGCGTCCTCATATTTGGCCTTGATATGATCTTCGCCGCGTTCGACCTCGGTAATGATCGCCTTGTCGTCGCGGCTCGCGACCGCGCCCTTCAAGTTGACGAACGCACGGTGGCTGGCGGCGAGCAGCGTGCCGTCGTCCTCGGGATTGCCGCCAAGCTTTGAGACTTCGGCGCGCAGTTGCTCGGCAACCGACGACCGCTCCGAAGCACGGGCGGTGAACAGCTCGGCGTAGCGGGTGCTGTCGACCGCCTCGGCGCTTGTGCGGTAGCCATCGACGCTGTCGATCGTGGTGGCGATGAGGCCGTTGAGAGTGCGGATGTCGTGACTGGTATCAGTCATGCGGGAAAACTCCTTTACGCGTTTGCCAGCAGGGGTGCTGCAGGAGTGAAACGCGCGAGTGCCGATGTTCGATGCAGCGACCGGTCGCAGGCGCGGCACGGCTTGGACGGGTCAGCCGGCGACAGCGCTTATTTGGGCAGGCGCCAGGTTCACCGAAGCGGGCGCTGGCGAAGCGGTTCGAGCAGCGCTAGGCTGGCAAAAAATAGCGACAGGGGGATCACATGGCGAAATGGAGCTTGATGGCGGCGGCGCTGGCGATGGCGCTGATGGGGACGGCCGAGGCCAGCCCGGCACCGGCGGCGAAGGCGGTTGCGGCAATCAGCGCGCGTAGTCCGGAAAACGTCAAGCTGGACGCCAACCGCAAACCGGCCGAGTTATTGACGTTTCTCGGGCTGCAGCGGGGGATGCGCGTACTCGACCTGTTCGGGGCCAATCGCTACTGGGCCGAAATCGTCGCCCCTGCGGTCGGTCCAAAGGGGCAGGTCATCGTGTGGCAGCCGACCCAGTTCATGAGCGACAAGGCCCGCGCGGCGTGGACCGACTTCGCCAAGCGGCAGGGCAATGTCGCGTTGATGTCGAGCCCGTTCCAGGCCCCGAGTCTGGCACCCAACGCCTACGACTTCGCGCTGATGAACCTCGATTATCACGATGTTTATTGGGAAAGTGCCAAGTACAATATCGTCCGCATGGACCCCGACCGGTGGCTCAAGACGCTGTACGCGGCGATGAAGCCGGGCGCGGTGGTCGGTATCGTCGATCATGTCGCCAACCCCAACGGCGACACCCGGGCGACGGTCGAGGCACTCCACCGGATCGATCCCAAGGTGCTGCGCGCCGACTTCGAGCGGGCGGGGTTCGTGATGGAGGCGCAAAGCGATCTGCTGCGCAACGGGCAAGACGACCATAAACTGAACGTGTTCGACGAAAAAATCCGCGGGCGCACCGACCGCGCCGTGGTCCGCTTTCGCAAGCCGCGCGCTTGAAGTCGCGGGCAACCTGGCTGGTGCTCGGCGCGCTAGTCGCCGGGCTAACGATCGGCGCGCTGGTCAACGGCGCCGGCGATTATTGGCGCGACCCTGCGGTGCGGGTTGCCGGGGTGATCGGCGGGCTGTGGCTCGACGCGCTCAAGATGACGGTGGTGCCGCTGATCGTCGCGCTGTTGATCACCGGAATCGTGCGCGGCAGCGACGCGGCGCAAAGCGGCGTAGTCGCGGCGCGGTCGATCCTGATGTTCGTTGTCATAATTACCCTGTCGGGCCTGTTCGGCGCGCTGGTCATGCCGCTGCTGCTGGCCGCTGTCCCGCTGCCGCAGGCCTCGGCCGAGGCCTTGCGCGCCGGCCTGACCAGCGTCGATGTGGGCGCCACGGCGGCGTCGGTGCCGACGGTCAGCGACTTCATCCGGCAGCTGATTCCCCCCAACGTGATCAAGGCCGCCGCCGAAGGGTCGATCCTGCAACTGGTGATCTTCACCGTGCTGTTTGCCTTTGCCATAACCCAACTGCCGGCAGCCCAGCGCAAGACGCTGGCCGATCTGTTTGAATCGCTCGGCGCGGCGATGCTGGTGATCATCGGCTGGGTGCTCAGGCTGGCGCCGATCGGCGTGTTCGCGCTGGCCTTCGTGCTTGGCGCGGGGGCGGGCGGCGCCGCGTTCGGTGCGGTACTGCATTACATCATGCTGGTATCGAGCCTGGGTGTGGCGGTGCTGATCGCCGCCTATGGCATCGCGATTGGCTTGGCGCGGTTCCCTCCGGGCGCGTTTGCGCGGACCATGATCCGGCCGCAGGCGGTGGCGATTTCGACCCAGTCAGGGCTGGCGACTTTGCCCGCGATGCTCGAAGCGGCGCGGCAGCTGGGGGTGCGCCCGACCAGCGCCGACATCACCTTGCCGATGGCGGTCGCGCTGTTCCGCGCAACCGGGCCGGCGATGAACATGGGCGTCGCCATCTATGTCGCGCACTGGATGGGCATCGCCATCCATCCGCTGGCGATGGTGGCGGGGATCGCGGTGGCGGTGACGGTGACCTATGGCTCGGTCAGCCTGCCGGGGCAGTTGAGTTTCGTCACCTCGATCGCCCCGATCACGCTGGCGATGGGCTTGCCGGTCGCGCCGCTGGCGATCCTCATTGCGGTCGAGACCATTCCCGACATTTTCCGCACGATCGGCAATGTGACGATGGACGTGGCGGTGACCGGGGCGGTCGATCGCGCGGCGTCGCGCAAGCTGGCCAAGGCCGAACGAAAAACCGCGGCCTAACGCCGCGCCATGCCCCGCACCTGATCGCTGTAAAGGCGGCCGACGGGCTGCTCATTGCCGTCGGCGAGGCGGGCGATCCAGCGGCCCGAAGCGTTGCGCGTGAAACCAGTAACGAAGTCCCGCCGCACGATCGCCGAGCGGTGCAGGCGGACGAACAGCGCCGGGTCCAGTCCGTCCTCGAGCGCGCTCATCGAGTGATGGATCAACCAGCTGCGCTGCCCGACGTGGAGCCGCATATAGTCGCGTTCGGCCGACACGCGGTCGATGTCGCGCGCGGCGATGCGCACCAGTCCGGTCAGGTCGGACGCCCAGAACTCGTCGAGGTAGCGGGATTGACCGGCGCGCGCGGCCGCACCGTCTTCGTCGCGCTGGCCAAGGTAAGCGCGGGCGCGGGCGAAAGCGCGCTCAAGCCGCGCCGGATCGACCGGCTTCATCAGATAATCGACCGCGGCAACTTCGAACGCGGCGACGGCGAACTGGTCGAAGGCGGTGACAAACACCACCGCGGGCGAGCGACCGAGGCCGGACAAGGCGCGGGCCACTTCGATGCCGTCGAGGCCGGGCATGGCGATGTCGAGCAGGACGAGATCGGGATCGAGCGCGCGGGCCATGCGCACCGCCGCCTCGCCGTCGCCGGCGGTGCCGACCAGGGTGACGCCGTCGATCCTGGCGAGGAGCAGCTCCAGCCGTTCGGTCGCCAGCGGCTCGTCGTCGGCGACGAGCACCTTCAAGGGGGCGGGCTGATCCATCGTCAGTCCTCTTCGTCCTGGTCGCCGATCGGGATGGCGAGCGACACGCGGTAACCGCCGGGGATCGGGCCGAACCGGCAGTCGGCGTGGCCGCCGTAGTGCGCCTCGAGCCGTTCACCGACATTGGTCAGGCCGAGTCCGGTGCCTTTATGCGCCGGGGTGGCGCGAACTCCCTTGGCGGCGGTGCGGCCGGCCAGCGTGTTGGTCACTTCGATTTGCATCCGTCCGCCGTCGAGCCGCCGGGCGTCGATCGACAGGCGCACCCGGTCGCGGGTCGCGGAGACGCCGTATTTGATCGCATTCTCGACCAGGGGCTGGAGGATCAGTGCAGGGACGCGGGCGGTGGCAAGATCGTCGGGGACGTCGATCGCGACCTCCAGCCGGTCGGGGAACCGAACCCGCTCGATATCGAGGTAGAGCCGCTGAAGCTCGATTTCCTCGGCCAAGGTGACATCGGCCGATGGGTCGAGCGACAGGCTTGAGCGGAAAAAGGTCGACAACGCGAGGAGCATTTCTTCGGCGCGATCGGCGCGGCCGCTCATCACCAGCGAGGATAGCGAATTGAGGGTGTTGAACAGGAAGTGCGGGTTGACCTGATAACGCAGCGCGCGGACCTGGGCGGCGTGGGCCGCGGTCTCGGCTTCGGCCAGCCGCCGCTCGGTCAGCCGCGAGCGCTGCTGCTGGGTCATGGCGATGTAGATGGCGCACCAGGCGGCGAACAGGAAATACCAGGTGACCGTGCCATCGGCGACGAGACGCGGCATCTTGGCGGCGATGATCTCCGACACCGGCGGCAGGCGGATATCCATCGCGTTGCCATTGCCCTTCACGATACGGACGTTGCGCCCGTGCTGGACGATGGCCACTCCTTCCTGAGTGGTGATCTGCGACTGCGGGCCGATCGGGCTGTCGAACGCGACCAGACTCAGGGAGACGACCGCCAAAGTCGCTGCCGCCGGCAGGGCACAGAGCGCGGCGACAGTGATCATCCGCCTGAGGCTGGCGTCGCGGGCCAAGAGGCGCAGCGCGACATAGATGGCCGCGGTGAGGAAGACGCCGACCGCCGCGCTGATCGCCCGCAACCCCATGGCCGACGCCGCTTCAGGCCCAAGCAATGCGCGCAGCAACACCGTCGCCAGATAGAATAGCCAGAAGCCGCAGATCGAGCGGACGGCAAGACCGATGTCGGCGAAACGCCTGCTGCGCACGGCAGGGGCAAGGGGCCGGGTGCCGGTGACGCGCTTGTAGGGTGATGCGAGCATGACCGTCCTGCTTTAGGGGCCGCCAACATGATCAGGCAATCGCTACGCCGCCACTTGGCAGAAAGGGGGCGTCCACCGGTCGATTGGCGGGAGGCACGTTCGCGGAACAGGCGCGGCAGGGCGCTCGTTCATCGGTCAACATGCCAGGAGATCACGCGATGACCAAGCCTACCCCCGCCCCGACCCAACAGCGCCCGCCCGACCGCGAGCTTGAACTGAAGCTCAAGAAGGAGCCGGAAAACGACGACGCCAAGGTCGATGTCGGCAGCGACGCATCGATGGACGCATCCGATCCGGTGTCAGCCACCGCGCCAGGCGGCAACGAACCGGTTCCGTCGTCGGGATTCCCTGACAAATAAGCACCAGATCGGTTTATCGTGCCGCGTTCGCGGTTTAATGGCCACAGCCTCCACGCGGTGAAAGCTAAGAGAATCGGTGCGCCTTCGCAACGACTCTGAAAAATCGTGCCTTTGGAAACACAGCTGACAGAAAGTGTCGGCTGGGTTTCACTTTTATGTTGCTCCCCCGACAGTCCTTTGATTCACTGGTTAACGGGGGGTGGATTTGTGGTTAAGCGTTTGGAAACCAGCGCGGCCTCATGATCTCACCCAGGCAAAGGAGCATGAGGTCATGGTGACCAAGACCAGCCAGCCCGCCGGTGGCGCGCTGCTGATATCGGAGATGAAGGAGTTCGCCGGCTTTCCCAAGTCGACGCAACGCTACATCCGC
>JBDSMA010000200.1:0-5996 GCA_039916085.1 Sphingomicrobium sp. | reverse complement strand
AATTGTTCGTCGGTTGCGCGCGCCGCGCCGAGCATGAGGTTGTCGCGCACCGTGCCGGAAAACAGGTCGCTGTCCTGGGCGACGAAGCGGAAGGCCTCGCGGATCTGGTGCGGGTGGAACTGACGGCTGTCCAGTCCGTCGATCCGCATCTCGCCGCCGGTCGGGGCGTAGAGCCCACATAGCACCCGGCCAAGCGTCGACTTGCCCGACGCCACCCGGCCAATGATCCCGATCCGTTCGCCGGGATCGATTTTCAGGCTGATCTTGTTGAGACTCTCGATCGACGCACCCGGATAGCGGAAGTCGACATCCTGCATTTCAAGGTGGCCAACGCGAATTTCCGGCACGATGGTACGCGCTTCGGAATAGCGCTCATCCGGCGCTTCCATCATCCGCTGCAACGAATCGAGGGTGGTCAGCGCCTGCTTGCCGCGCGTGACGAGGAAGGCGAACTGTCCGACCGGCGACATCGCGCGTCCGGCGAGCATGACGATGGCAATGATCGCGCCCATCGTGATCTTGTTGTCGTTGAACAGATAGAAGCCGCCAATGACCAGCGCGATGCTGATGATCTGCTGGCTGGCTGAGGCAATATTGACGGCGATCGTGGTCAGCCGGCGCATCTTCTCCTGAGTCGCAGCGGACATCGCCGAATAGCGCCGCCATTTGCCGAGCATCTGACCTTCCGCGCGCGCCGCCTTGAGCGTTTCCACACCGGCGATGGATTCAACCAGCACCGAATGCTGCAGACTTGAATCCGATTGCGCGTCGAGCGCCGCGCGACCCATCGCCCGCTGCAGCATGAAGCCGGCGGTGATCGTCGCCCCAATCGCGAATAGCGGCACCAGCACCAGCCACCCGGCCAGCACCGTGATCAACCCCAGGAAAATCAGCATGAAGCCGATGTCGACCAGCAGCACGACCGTGGTCGAGGCGAAGAAGTCGCGGACGCTTTCATATTCGCTGACCCGCTTGGCGAAGGCGCCAGTGCTGCCCTGCCGTTCGGACATCGGAAGGTTCATCACCTTTTCAAACAATTTCTGGGAATATTTGGCGTCGAGCCGTCGGCCAATCTCGTCGATCAGCTGGGCGCGCGCCACGCGCAAAATAAAGTCGAACGTGATCGCCAGTCCGACCCCCAACGCCAGCACCCAAAGGGTCGGGACGGCCTTGTTCGGAATAACTCGGTCATAGACATTCATCGTGAAGAGGGGCGACGCCAGGGCCAGCAGGTTAACGACCAGCGCGGCCAGCAGGACGGGCCAGAATTCACGCCGCGCTTTCCAAACTTCGGACCAGAACCAGTGCGTCCGGCGTGCCTTGTCCCACGGGCGCTCGCCGGCGCGTTCCTTGGTCGGATCGGCTTCAACCACGACTGCCCGGCCGAGGTAGGCCGGTTCGAGTTCCGCAAGCGAAACCCACATTGGCTCGGCAACCCCCGGAGTGAATATCAGCGCATCGGCATCGCGAAGTTCGAGCAGGACAGCAGCTCGCTCGTCTGAAAGCTCAAGGATCGCCGGCAGCTGTTGCAAACGCCAACCGCGAAGCTTGCGATTGACCGATTCGCCGCGCATCCCGACCTGGTCGAGCGCCGGCTCAATCTGATGGAATGGCAATAGGCCCTTGTCACTGAGCGCCAGCCCCGCACGCAGCAGAACCGGGGAAGACGGCCGGTCCGACTGGCGTGCGAGGAAGGCTAGGCAATCGAGGACAGGATCGACCTCACGCGTCGGCGTAGAATCTAGCCAGTGCATGAAACTCACGGTCCCGTCCTCCAACGCTTACCGGCGGCCCGCGATAGGCGCCGGAGGGCCCATCAACGGCTGCGGCATGCTTGATTCGACAAGGTCCGCAGGCGGGATCGGGTTGACCCGGAAACGAGCCCGGTCATCGCTCCACGCCGCGTTCGGCATGGTGACGCCCAGTGCTTCAATCAGGCGGTTGGCAGAGGCCAGCACCCGATACTGGGCATAGAGCTTGGCCAGACGCGAGGTTTCGACCTGCGCCTGGACATTATTGCGGGTGTTCTGAGCGTCGAGCACGTCGAGCAGCGATCGGCGGCCGACATTGAACTGCTCCCGATAGGACATGAGCAGATCATCGGACACCTTGCCCTGTGTTTCGAGCTCTGTCGCGAGGCGGGTCTGGTTCACCAGTCGGCTCCACGCCGACCGTGTATCTTCTTCCGCCTGGCGGGTCTGTTCGAACAGCCGGGCATGCACCTCATCGGCACGTGCCTGTTGTTCGCGCACGTTCTGAACGTTCGTGTTGCCGTTGAATACCGTCCAACGCATCACCACGCGGCCGGTCAAGTCGGTCGTCTTGCCTTCGAACCCGTCGATGTCTCTGCCATAGCGACCGCGGCCCTCAAGGTTGAACTTCGGACCCAATTCAGACTTCGCGGCGGCGATTTCCTCGCGCGCCGAAGCGAGATCGGCAATCGCTTCCTGGACTCGCGGATTGTCCCTCCGGGCAAGCCCTTCGGCATCCGCCAGCGTGGCGGGCAGAAACTGCGACAGGTCAGGCGGCATCGACACGCTATCGACCGGCATGCCGGTCAGCGTCTGGAACTGGATCGCGGCCGTATCGAGATCCTCTCGAGCTTCGGTAATCCGCGCCCGTGCCGATTGAAGCCGTTCTTCGGCTTGCTGCTGGTCGGCAATCGAAATCGAACCCTTGGCGACGCCTTCACGCAGGTCGCCGGCAAGTTTCTCGTGGAACGTGGCATTATCTTCGGAAATCGCGACCAGTCGTTGCTGGAGCAGATAGTCGATGTACGCCCGGGCGACATTGAGCGCGACAAACTCGCTGCGCTCCTCGACTCGCGCGGCGGCGGCATCGGTACGCGCCGCCTGGCGGCGGATTTCCGCCTCGCGCCCGCCCATGTCGAACAACAGCTGGTCAATGACCAGGTCGCCTTCGACCGGATAAAGCGTGTTATTGGCTAGGCCGATGCGGCGGCGGCTGGGATTTCGCAGCTCGCGAATACCAGCCGAGGCTTCGACCGACACGCGCGGATAATATAGTCCCTGACCTTGTTTGCGCTCCGCCTTGGTGGCTTCCTTGTTATGGATCGCCTGGCGGATTTGCGGATTGGTATTGAGTGCAGCTTGAACCGCGTCCCGCAGTTCAACCGCCATCGCCGGCGTGGCGCAAAGCAGCACCGCTCCGGGAACGATTAACGTCCAGTGCTTTTTCATGTCTTCCCCCTTCTGGTCAAAAAGCATCGGGCTCCGCTGTCCACCAGCAGCGCCCGATCCTCTGGGTTTAGCCGTTTACTGCCGGCTGAACCGCATCATGATGGAGCACCATGGCTTCCGTCGTGATGAGTGCGATGGCTTCCGGGGTAAACCCACCGAAATGCCCATTGTCCCAAGCTGGAACGGCGTCGCCGCCGTGGCTTGCAAGCGCTTGCAACGCCGCTGCCGCGCCATTGGCGGGCAAATGCGCAAGCACCGCATCGATGCTCGGTCCGCTCTGCTCGATTGCTTCGGTCAGCACCTTGGCCACCTCGCCACCATGCTGGACGCCGCCGCTGGCCGTTGCCACCGCCACCTTTGCGCCGGCATCGGCGAACACCAGGGCCGGGGCGATGTTGACCATCGAATGCGCGGTATCGACAATCGCCGCGGCCGTTGCGAGCAGCGTCGCGGGTTGACTGATTTGCGCGCCGTGCGCTCCGTTCAGCGAAAGGTCGATCACGGCCGACAGATCATGAGCCGGGGTCGAACCCATCGGCTGGATCGACTCATTGGCCGGTGACCAATGCTCGCTCCCGATCAGCGAATGGTTACCCGCGCCAGCTGACGAAGCAACCGAGGCATGGGCCGCGGCCTGCTGACCAAACTCGCCGGCGTCGGTCGCTTGAGCAAGCCCTGGAGCGGCATGGCTGTCGGCGTGAACCGCGGCCTGACTGGCAGCCAGGCCCATCGCGGCTACAGCCGCGGCGACCACGCCGCTGCCGTTGGCCGAAGCGGCAAGGCGAAGCTCGAGCTCGCTATCGACGGTCTTGTAGGCAAAGGCAGCGTCGTCAACCTTGCCCTGTACCGATTGGCCATTGTCGTTGACGTAGGTGAAGGTCGAACTACCGGCGACCTGGACGTCTCCGTTGGCGGCGGTCGTCGCGACCCCATCCGATACCAGCGAGATGCTGGTGATGCCCGCCGCGGCCAGGCTCTTGAGTTCACCGGCGTCGGCAATACCGTTGGAATTGGCATCGTTCCACACCATGAATTGCGAGAAGTCGGCGTCCTTGGCGTCAAGCGTGCTCCCATATTGGGCGGCCAGGGCCTGCATATCAGTCACGCCGTTGCCACCGAACACGAACTCGCTCGAGTTCGTTACAGTGCCATCGTGGTTCGCATCGCGCACCAGGATCGAGTCGCCCGCTGCAACCCACGCCGTCGCCTCGGCATTGCCATCGCCATTATAGTCGTAATGGACGCCGTCATTGACCCCGAGATAGCTGATTACGCCATCGTGGTTGGTATCGAGCACCACCGGCGGATTGAGCGTGATCGACAAGTTTCCGGAGGTCACCGTGTCGCCATCACCGTCCTTGACCGAAATTGGTGCAGTAAAGACGACAGGATTGGTAGAAACCACCGCCGCGGCAAAATCTCCGATCTTGAATGTGTCGCCGGCTACATAAGTGAACTCAAGGCTGTTATAGCCCGGGTTCGCGTCCACCGTGCCGACCGTATCGGTGAAAACTGCAATCTGCGTGCCGACCGCGCCGGCGCCGCTCGTCCCATACACGCCACTGACGTTGACCGACCCGTCGGCTTGAAGGGTTACCCCGTAAATGTGGCCGTTGACGGTATAATTAGTCGTAGTGGTCGTTACCGTGATGAGAGAAGATTTCACGCCGTCGTAACTGATGACGATCTGTGTAATTCCATCCTTCGTCCCGTCGCCGACCACCGTGTTTCCGTCCGGATCCTGGAACGCGGCGATGTTGACAGTCGAACCACTCGTCGCTGTGAACAGGGCGGAGGCGCCATTGGTGTTGTAATGGCTGTCGTAATTGAAGTCGTGCGTGGTGGGATCCCCGAAACCACCTGCTCCCCCAGGATCACCCCGAAGATCGATGACAAAGTCGACGCGGAACGTTTCCGGTGTTCCGCTGTCGAGCCCGACCGAGTTGCCGCTTCCAACGCCGCCGGAGATGGCGCTTGCATTGATCGTCCCGGCATCGGCGTGATTGATCGCGGGAGTTAACAGGAGGTCGTGGCTGTTATTGTCCGTTCCGGTGACTGGCTCGCCAGTCGGGGTGAAGCCCGCCCAAGCGCCGTTGCCGCCAACGAATTGGTATCCACCGCCGTTGAAATCGACGGTCGAGATCGAATCCACCGGCTGCGCGATCGTCACGACGTATTGGTCGGGCGAACCAATCGGCTGAAGTTCGATGGTGAAGACCAACGAGCTATCGGTCGATTTCGTCGCCGTCAGGACGGTCCCGTCAGCGGAGAGCGAATAATTCAGCGATGCCAGGCCCGAAGTCAGGGCTTGGGTCTGCAGGCTGGTGATCGTCGCTGCGGTGAAAATCACCTTGCCGCCGTCGGCGCCCATATTGTTGGCGACGATATGGTCAGTGTCGAGGTAGGCGCTGGCGCTACCCACCGCATCCGCCATGCTTAGCGACAATGCGCTCACCGCGGTCGGCACGTCGTCCTGGATGTTGATGGTGACGGTGCCGCTGACGGTGTTCCCGTTAGCGTCAGTCGCGGTGTAGGTGATGGTCTCGTGACCGTTGGTCGGCACCGTCGTCCCGTCGTTTGCCGCCGGGCTGGAGGTGACCGGGCTGGTCAACGTGTAGGTGTAGGTGCCGTCGCTGTTGAGTTTGAACAGTCCAAATGTGGTAGAAATGTCCTGCGGCGTGTAGGTGATCCCGGTGCCGGTGACCCCAAGGGTGCCCGTCACCGTCTCCGTCGGCAGGGCCGGCTGCGAGCCGGTAACCGTCCCGTGACCAAGGTCCACGCCCGCCGTCGTCGTCG
>JBDSMA010000199.1:0-6648 GCA_039916085.1 Sphingomicrobium sp. | reverse complement strand
TCATCTTCCTGCTGCTTTATGCGACGTTCCGACGATTCGACGAGGCGGCGCTGATCATGGGTACGCTTCCATTCGCGCTGACCGGGGGTCTGTGGCTGCTCTACCTGCTCGGCTATAATCAGTCGGTCGCGACCGGCGTCGGCTTCATCGCGCTGGCCGGTGTATCCGCCGAATTCGGCGTGATCATGCTGATCTATTTGAAACACGCGCTGGCGGCGCGGGGCCACTCGCCCGGTGAACCGGCGATCGAGGAAGCAATACGCGAGGGCGCATTACTGCGCGTCCGTCCCAAGGCCATGACAGTGGCCGTCATCCTGGCCGGTCTATTCCCCATCCTGATCGGCACCGGAACAGGATCCGAAGTCATGAGCCGGATCGCCGCGCCAATGATCGGCGGCATGCTGACCGCACCGCTTTTATCGATGCTGATCATTCCCGCAGGTTACCTGTTGCTTCGCCGACGTCATCGCAACCGCCTGGACGACCAGTCGCGAGGTCAACGATGATCGACGCAAATTCGCCGTTTCTGGGCAATTAGCCGTCGACCCTGTAAAGTGAAAGTTATAGAAAGTCGGAGCGCTTCCCCTCTACATCCCGGCGCCCATGCCACTTGCACTATCAAACTTGAGCCTGAGGAAAAGTTTCGCGCCTCCAGGGCGCCGACCATAGTCGCCTTCGAACGAGCGCGGCACAAAATCCTTTGTAATCGAACTTCCTGCCAACAGCGACATACCCCCGCGCTTCAGCACGGATCGCTCGTAGCCCAGCGTGAGCGCTCCCACCCATCGAAGTTGCTCTGGGCCATTCGTTTGCGTCAGCGAAAGCTGCCCAGGCGTGGATTGCAACAACTCCACACGGCCGAAAATATTGTCCGATTGCAGCAGCAAGACTGCTTCCGCGAGAAAGCTGTTTTGCGAAGGATGCCCGGAGGTGCGCAATTGACCCCAGATCAAAGAAGATTTCAAAGTATTGCGGTGAATTTTGTGTTTGGTTGCGAGCCACGCTGAAGCAAACCGCTCATGCTCCGACGGGCCGCCGTTATCGTCAGGTGTTAAGACGTCCGCATAGGAGGCGCCAATTTCTGCCTCCTCAGTAATGCCCTGCGTTAGTCGTACACCAAACGAGTCGGGTTTGTGGAGCGGAAACAGCCAGCTGACCGACTTGCCGCTGAAGCGCGTGCCCTCGACGAAGGTACGCCCCGTTCTGAATCCAATACCAAAGACGGTGGAGACATCGTGAAAACCGTCCTGCAGGTTGTGACCGAGTGGCGCATCCGGATTTCCTTCTGCCGATGGGCGATGCATGTACGGCACAGGTCCTATCGCTGCGCCTCCACGAGGAGCGAAAAGGAACGTCAACTCCTTTCCGCCTGAAGCGCCGATTTTGATCGTGTCTCGAAGCTCGAGCGCCATGATTGTGTCGTGGGCATGCATCGCGTCGAGATTTTCGGTTTGAAGGAGTTGCGGAGTGCCAATCCGTCCAACCGTCAACTGTTCGGCAGAACCCATAAGGTCGATGCGGAAGGTATTCGTGGGCGATAGGTCTCTTTCATACATCAGCATGTATGACCCCGGACCGGTCACGCGTGTCTGACCGCGTGGCCCCGACGTTGTCGAGAATGAAAGAAACTGGTTGATGTGAAGCGACAATCCCGGCTTTTCTTTAGCGGCTTTCTCCAGGCAAGTGCCCGTTTTCGGACTCAGTGGCCTATCCAAACTACATGGCTTGTTCGCCGCAGAATGCGACGTTGGAGGCATGGCCTCCATGGGTCGCATCGTTTGCGGGGCAGAGTCGACGGCCCCATTCGGCATGGGCATCTGAGCGGCCGCACCAGACGCCGCAAACGCGATTAGGACGCTCGACGAAACGCGAATAGCGTTTGACGCGATGACCCGTCTTCGGCACCTGCTGACGATTGCGCGGCACAGGGACGGTCGACTGGTGACGGTCAACATTGCCGACGCCGAGCCAAAGGCACGGAAAATCCTCATCGTGAGATCCTTGTTTCCAAGCGTCGAAATCGGCGCATGGGATGGGCGACGTCAAAGACAGGAGGATGGTGCGGCGTAGCGCCCAAGACCATCTCGCAACCGGCAGCAGCTCGATGTGGCCTGTTTTCTCCGCATTATCCATCATGTGGCGCGGTAGTCCTCGGCGCATGCTATATTCTCAACAGCAGATGGCTAGAATGCAATCCAGGTAAAAACTCGCAGAGTATTGTTGTCTGCTGCATTAGCTCCGGCACCGTCATAATTTGTCTTGGCTCCATTGAAACGCAGATAGGCGGTGTATTGCGCTCCGACCCGCATGTTAAAGCGGGAACCGAGCGGCGAATGCTGGCTTCCGCCGAACGGCGTTGCATCGACCTGCAACAGGATCGCTGTGCTTCCGGGGCTCGCGGTGCGGCTGTCGGGGTAGAGCGACGGGTTGGGGGGTCCGCCCAACGTAAAAGCGCCAATCGTTGCTCCAATCTTGTCGTGCCAGTAATAGGAGGTGTCGGCGCGCAATTCGTCGAGTGAACCGCTAGCACAATCGGCGGGCGGCACTTGTTCGATGGAGCCGTCGGCCAAGCCAAGCGCGCAGGTCGCGTCGAGCAATCGCCGTTCGTGCGTGTAACGGGCGTTCACAGTCAGCGTATCCGACCCGAGCGTGCGCAGCCACGAACTATCGACGCCTATATCGCTGTATCGGTCGGTCATCCTTGTCGAGCGGTCGCGGCCAGGCCGAATATTCGCCTTGAGAAGGAAAGCGCCGAGCTGAAACGTGCCGCCGCCAAGCTGGTCCTCGAACGCAACCCGGCCGTAGGGAGCAATGCCGTGGATATCACCCGGGCTAAACGCGTCCGCGCCGAGCCAGCGTAGCGTCCCGGCTCGCGGGCTGCTGTAACCCCCTGCCTCGACGTAAAATTTGGAATCAAGCCAGGCATAGCCTGTGACGCCGAGAACATTCTGAGCAAGCCCGCCAGCAAGCAACGGTGCGCTTGATGGCCCGGGAGCAAGACCGGAGCTGGTGTATGGATATCCCCAGGCGGGTAGCGTGTTCCACACGTCCTGCACCGACGGATTATTGTTGAGACTAACTCCGTAGACGAGATCCTTGCCGCGGACGGTGCTGGTATTGACCGCGCGAAGATCCAGATTGTCCCAGCTAAAAGTCTTGCCGACACCATCGTAAGTGCTCTGGAAGAAACCGCCGAGATGTGAGCCGAGCCCGCCGGCAAGAAAAATGCTGGCCTGGTCGAAGGCGAAATTGTTATTGGTGGAGAAGCCTTCCGCTGGCGGCGCCGATTGGGCGTGTCGGGTCGCGGTGAATGAGGCAACGGCCATCGCCGACAGCGGGACGTTTCCTTTCACTCGGAGGGTGTAGCCGCCTAGCTTAAAGGCCCGCCCGAACGGCGTCAGCTGCGGGCCAAAGCCACCGACGTGACAAGACTGGCAGGGCTGTCCGGTTTGTTGGCCAAAGCTTGGCACCGCCCGCGCCGGTGAGCCACTCAGCAGTGCGGCCAGCCCTAGCATCACTGACCCGATGGCAACCATCCCGCCGAAAACCATCGAAAATGACTTGGTTGAAATAGTCACTGGTGGGGTTCGCGTCATGCCCTAGGCCGCTGGTGCGTAAATATTGCACCACCCATTCGGGCTGATCACGCCGGCCACTAGCTTGCATGCAGCGGGAGCTTGCCACTGGATGCAATTGACGCAGCGCGCCTTGCCGTTCGGAGCGGCACGATATGCCACCGCCTTCTGCGACACTTTACCCGCGGCTTCGGCTGGCAAAGAGAGCGTTGCCGCAAGTAGCGCTCCGCTCCCGACAAAAGCAATGCGCAGCAGGCCGCGGCGTGACAGGTCGGCGGGAAAATCCTTCGGATTTATCGTCATTTGTCTGCTCCTGTCAGGGTAGCGAAGATTGGTGCCGGCTCATGCCGCAGAACGCCGATCTTTCATGAAGCATCCTACCTGTATACTCAGGGAAAATACGTATCCGGGCATTTTTTCGGTCCTCGCCCTTCGGCGCACGCTGCCGAATGACCGCCACCAGTGCGCCCCGCCGATATTCATGCACGGCTGGGACGATCTGCGAACTCCGAAACAATACGTAGGGGGAACCCCGGAATGTCGTGCTGTCGACCCGCGCCGTATCGGTGATCGATCGCCAGCACCCGACACGGGGGACCTATGACCTATTCGAAGAAATTGTGGCTGTGGCTCGGGGGAATTTTCATCCTCTCCTTCGCCATCCTGGGGCTAATCGGCCGCGAAATCTACGTCAAAGCGCCTCCTGTGCCGATAAGTGTGGTCTCAGTGAGCGGCGAGACTTTGTTCACTAGGGCCGATATCCAGGACGGCCGCGAGGTGTGGCAGACCTTGGGCGGAATGCAGCTCGGCTCGGTGTGGGGTCATGGCGGTTACGTTGCGCCCGATTGGGGCGCCGACTGGCTGCATCGCGAAGCCACGACCATGCTTGATAATTGGGCACGACACGAAGGCGCGGACAGTTTCGCCGCGCTCGGTCTCGAACAGCAGGCCGCGCTCAAGGCGCGGCTCAAGCAGGACGTGCGCACAAATCGCTATGACGAGGCAACCGGCACGATCACTGTGTCCGACGCGCGCGCCAAGGCAATTACGGCGGTCGGCCAGCATTATCAAACATTGTTCAGCAGCGATCCGTCGCTTCACGCGCTGCGCGTCCAATATGCGATTCCGGAAAAATCAATCACCGACCCCGAATTTCGCCGTCAGCTGAGCGCCTTCTTCTTCTGGACCGCCTGGACCAGCGTCACCGAGCGCCCCGGCGAGAAGATCAGCTACACCAACAACTGGCCGCACGAGCCGCTGGTCGGCAACACGCCGTCCGCGTCGCTTGGTATGTGGTCGGTTGCCAGCTTCCTGTTCCTGATTGCCGGAATCGGCTGGCTGTTATGGTATCAGGCGCGGCGCGGCGAGGAGGAGTCTGCCACGGTCCCGGCGCATGATCCCTTCCTGTCGATGGAACCGACGCCGTCGATGAAGGCGACAACAAAGTATTTCGTGACCGTCATCGCGCTCTTGCTCGCCCAGGTCCTGTTCGGCGCGATCACCGCGCATTACGCGGTCGAAGGTCAGCAATTCTATGGCTACAACATCTCCGAAGTCATTCCCTACGCGTTGACCCGCACATGGCACACCCAGCTCGGCATTTTCTGGATCGCCGTCGCGTGGCTGGCGACCGGGCTCTACGTCGCGCCGATGTTGTCAAACCATGAGCCAAAATATCAGAAACTCGGGGTCAATCTACTGTTCGGCGCGCTGCTGTTTGTGGTGGTCGGCTCTTTCGCCGGCGAGTGGCTCGCGATCCAGCAGAAGCTTGGCCACGGAACCAATTTCTGGTTCGGCCACATGGGTTATGAATATGTCGATCTCGGCCGATTCTGGGCAATTCTGCTGTTCGCCGGGTTGATGATCTGGCTCACATTGGTCGGCCGCGCACTGTGGCCGGCGATGAAAAGCCGCAACGAAACCCGCGGTCTCGTCGCCATGGTGTTTATTTCGACCGTGTGCATTGGCCTGTTCTTCGGTGCCGCGCTGACCTGGGGCCGTCACACCCCACTTTCGATGATCGAATATTTCCGCTGGTGGGTGGTCCATCTGTGGGTCGAGGGCTTCTTCGAAGTGTTCGCGACGGCGGTGATCGCCTTGATATTCGCGGGGTTGGGACTGGTGCGCGCGCGGTCCGCGAACACGGCGGTGATTTTTTCAACTGCCGTGTTTCTAACTGGCGGTATCATTGGTACGCTTCACCATCTTTATTTCTCCGGAACGCCAACGGCCGTCATCGCCTGGGGCGCGATGTTCTCGGCGCTCGAGGTCGTGCCCATGTCGGTGCTGGGGGTGGAGGCATTCCACAATTACCGGATGACGAAGTCGGCGCCGTGGGTAGAGACATACAAGTGGCCGATCATGTTCTTCGTCGCGGTGTCGTTCTGGAACCTGGTTGGGGCGGGCGTGCTCGGCTTCGCGATCAACCCGCCGATCTCGCTTTATTATATTCAGGGTCTCAACATGACTCCCGCCCATGCTCACGCCGCGCTGTTCGGGGTTTACGGGATGCTCGGAATCGGCCTGATGCTGTTCTGCCTGCGTACCGCCTACCGCTCGGCAGTCTGGTCGGACGCGCTGTTGAAACCGACCTTCTGGGCACTTAACGGCGGGCTGGCGATGATGGTCTTCCTCAGTCTCGTCCCCGCCGGTCTCTACCAAGCCTATCACAGCATCACCTCGAGCTTCTGGTACGCGCGGTCGCCCGAGATCGTCCATGGCACCGTAATGGAAACCCTGGTGTGGATGCGGGTCCCTGGCGACATCGTCTTCAGCATGGGCGCGGTGATGCTGGCGCTGTTCGCGTTCCGGCTGCTTGTCCCCCGCCGCGGACGGCGGGTGGTCGCCGAAACAGGGCTCCTCTTGGCAGAGTAAGGATGGATTTGGGCGCTCGGTCTTCGCATGGAGGCTGGGTCCCTGCTCAGTTCAGAGCGCATTTTGAAACCGGATTCCGAAAGACATGATCACGCGTGGCGAACAAATGCTTGCTTTGAGAAAGCGACGAATGGCTGAGTCACACCCGTTTTTCCGGGGCGGCTACCGACCTTTCTTCGCGGGTGGCGCGCTGTGGGCC
>JBDSMA010000198.1:0-6492 GCA_039916085.1 Sphingomicrobium sp. | reverse complement strand
ACGCGGGCATGCCCCTGCCCTTCGAAATAATCGAGAAAGCCGCGGCGGATGTCGTTGGTCGAAGTCATCGTTTGCACTTACACGGACGTGCTGCGCTTCGGCAAGGGACGCTATCCCTCCTGACTGTAGGCGGATACTCAGATCAGCCTGGCGGCCATCGCATCACCTCGCCGGGGCGCACAACGTGCCGCCCCCCGGGATCAGGCAACCGCTTCGGCCGAGCCTGGATGGCGCCCTGCCCGCTGCGGCAGAAGCAGGATCAAGGCGACGATGACCACCAGCAGCACCGCCGAGGCGACGGGCCGGCTGAAAGCGAGGCCGCCCTTGTCGAGCGGTTTGTCGAGATAATCGCCGACCGTGGCGCCCAAGGGACGCGTGAGGATGAACGCCGCCCAGAACAGGAACACGCGGTTTATTTTGCTGCCGTAATAAAGCCCGACGAGCACCAGCAAAGCTGCGCCGAAGATCAAGGCGCCTCCTGAATAGCCGGGCCCCGAGTCCGCCACCCAGTCGCCAAGCGCGGTGCCGAGCGTCTGCGAGAAGGTAATCGTGATCCAGTAGAACGCCTCTGCGCGCGGTTCCGCCACCGTTTCGACATTGACGCTGCCAAGTGAGCGATGCCAGCTGAACAGCGAGGCCAGCACGCACGCAAGAAGGATGAGCGATCCGCCGGGGTAACCTATGCCAAGGCTGCGGTCGGCGAAGTCCGCCAGGGTCGTGCCCGCGGTCGTCGAAGCGACGATCGTCCCCCAATAAAGAAACGGGTGGAACTTGCTGGCCCTGGTCTGGACGATGACGAGCACCGCGAGCAGAGTGGCGAACAGCAATGTTCCGGCGATATAGCCCAAATTGTCAGCCGAAATGGCCGGCGCGCTGCCGAAGATCTGCGTCCACAGTGGCACGTAGATCGGCTTCCATGTCATGCTGACGGTATCGCCGGCGGTCTCGCCCAAAGTGGTGGCGAGAATCTTGATGATCCAGAAACCGAGCGTCACGGCCGGAACCTTGGTCAGCGCATCCTGGAAGGCATCGCGCTCAGTCATTGGGCGGTCATTCATCGGGTCGTTCCTGCAGGGGCAAGGGTCGTCGATCGACAATATGGCGATAGCGCGAGGCTCGGCTTGGGGAGCCGTGCCTCGCGCCATTAACCGGAGTCAAGTTCAGTCGGGGTTGGGCCCCTCGGCCTTGTTCTCGAGCAGCTTGCCGGTGCGCGCATCGACGCCGACTTCAAACGTCTTGCCCTTGCCCTTGATGTCGAAAGAATAGCGCAGGCCGGTGCCGCCGCCTTCCTTCTCGAGCTCTTGGTCGGTAATCACGCCGGGGTGGGCGGCCAGTGCCGTCTTGCGCGCCTGGGCGAGCGACACCTTGGCCGACGGCAACAGCTTGGCACCGACGAAAGTCTTGCCTGCGGCGGCGCCGGCGCCAGTCGCGAACATGAGTGCAACGGCGGTGACGGTGATGAGTTTACGCATGATGGTCTCCTATTAGGCTGTTTGCCTGGCGATGGTTTACTACGGTCGGCCTTCGCTCAGCCTCACTCGAAGATTGGGAATTGCCAACTTGCCCCGCTGCCACGTTCGGCCTTTCGGTCGCCGGTCATGAAGATCCTCATTCTCGAAGACGATGCCGCGCTGCGCGAACATGTTACCGGATTGCTGGCCGCCGCCGGACATGTCGTCGATGGCTGCGCCAGCGGTCCGGAAGCCATCTTCCTGGCAACCAGCAATGACTATGCGGTGCTCATCCTCGACCGCATGGTCCCCGATCTGGACGGACTGGCGGTGCTCAAGGCATTGCGCGCGGCGGGAGTCCGGACGCCGGCCCTGTTCCTGACAGCCGCGGACAGCATCCGCGATCGGGTCGAGGGCCTGGAAGCGGGGGCCGACGATTATCTGGTCAAGCCGTTTGCGGGATCGGAATTGCTGGCCCGCGTCGCGGCGCTGGCCCGGCGTCCGCCGATCGAAAGCCAGGTGACCGTGCTTCGCGTTGGCGATCTGGAGATCGACCTGCTCAAACGGACAGTGACGCGGGGCAAGGAGCGCATCGATCTACAGCCGCAGGAATATAAGCTGCTCGAATATCTGATGCGGCATCGCGGCGAAATCGTCACCCGCACCATGTTGCTGGAAAGCATCTGGTCGTTCCACTTCGATCCCGGCACCAATTTGATCGAAAGCCATATCAGCCGGTTGCGCGCCAAGATCGACCGCGGCTTCGATCGCGAATTGATTCAAACCGTGCGCGGTGCCGGCTATCGGATTGTCGATAATGACTAAGTGGCGGGCGAGCGCGGCGGTTCGGTTGGCAATCGGCTATTCAGCCGCGCTGGCGATCGGCATGGCGGCGCTCGGCGCGATCGTGTTCCTCGCGATGCATGTCGCCTTCACCCGCCAGCTTGACGCGACCGTAGCGGACGAGGTCCGGACGCTCGCCACCGAATTTCACAGCGATGGCGGCGGCGAGTTGTCCGATGCCATCGCCCAGCGTGAGAGTTCGACGTCGCCGGCGCGACTGCTCTATGCCGTGTTCGCGCCGGACGGACGGCGAATTCATGGTACGCTGCAGACGGTCCGGCCGGCGCTGGGCTTTCACGACATTCGCTTCATCGACCCGCGCGAAGGGCCGGATTCGGCGCGCGGCCTGGCGGTCGATCTGTCGCGGAATGAGCGACTACTGGTCGCCGCGGACCGGGAATGGATCGAACGGATCGACCGTACGATCCTGACTGTGTTCGTGGCCGGTTTCCTGGTGCTTTGCTTGCTCGGCTTCGGTGGAGCAATCCTGTTTGGCACTTACCTAAGAGAGAGGTTGCAATCGATCAGCAACGGCGCCGAGGCAATCATTGCCGGCGACATTCGCGGCCGCATGGCGGTGGGGCCGCGCGGCGATGAATTTGACCAGCTTGCAACGACCCTCAATCGCATGCTCGAGCGGATCGAGCGATTGCTCGACAATTTGCGGCAGGTGTCGACCGACGTGGCGCACGACCTGCGGACTCCGCTTGCCGCCTTGCGTAACCGGCTCGAACAGGGTGCGCTCGAGCTCCATGAAAAAGGGGCGGCCGACCGGGCGATTGCCGACGCCATTTCCCGAGTTGACGACGTGCTTGCGCTGTTCAGCGCAATTCTCCGCATCGCCGAAGTCGAAAGCGCCCACAGCCGACGTTTTTTCGAGGAGGTGGACATCAGCGCCCTGGCGCTTGAACTGGCCCAGGGCTTTGAACCGGCCGTGCGCGATCGAGGCCGTGAGTTCCTGTGGTCGATCGAGCCAAGCCTGCGCCTGAACGGAGACCGGGAACTGATTGCCCAGGCCGCTGCGAATTTGATCGAAAATGCCCAACGCCACACCCCTGAAGGGACGTTGATCCGGCTAACCCTGGTAGCCATCGGCGACGGCGTCTGCTTGCAGGTAATCGACAATGGTCCAGGCGTCGCGAAGGCCGATCGAAGCCGCATTGTCGAGCGCTTCCAGCGCCTCGACCGCAGCCGAAACACGCCCGGGCATGGGTTGGGGCTGAGCCTCGTCGATGCTGTCGCAAGGATTCACGGCGGATCCCTGACCTTCAAGGACAATGCGCCAGGGCTAATCGCCATCCTCAGGCTGCCCAACCACCCTCCCTCCAGCTAGCGCGCTGCCAGTTAGCGAGCCTGACCGGAACCTATTAAAGTGGCGCAAGAAGAATCTCTTAGGCCGTGTCTGCGTGTGGCCAGCCTTCCGCTTTGCGTACGGTGCCGCTGCAGCGGTGTGCCCGACTGCGTTGCAGAAGCAAGATATCGGGATGGCGCCGCGCTCCCCCCTTACAGGCGAGTGACGCGCAGTCGCAGGGAGTTCGCAATGACCGACACCGAGCTCAATGCCATCGCCCCACCGGCGATCATCGGGTCGAGCAGGAGCCCGGTCCAGGGGTAGAAAACGCCCGCCGCGATTGGCACGCCGGCGGCGTTGAAAATCAGCGAAAAAAACAAATTCTGGCGAATGTTGCGCATCACGGCGCGGCTGAGCTTGCGGGCGCGGACAATCCCGCCGAGGTCGCCCTTGACGAGGGTTACGGCGGCGCTTTCCATGGCGACGTCGGTGCCGGTGCCCATGGCGATGCCAACGTCCGCCGCAGCGAGCGCCGGGGCGTCATTGATCCCGTCACCCGCCATGCCCACGCGGCGCCCCTCCTGGCGAAGCTGTGCGACGATCGCCTGCTTACGGTCGGGAAGCACGTCGGCGATCACTTCGTCGATGCCCCCGACCTGCCGAGCGACCGCTTCCGCGGTGCGGCGGTTATCGCCGGTGACCATGACGACGCGGACACCATTTCTGCGAAGAGCGGCGACTGCCTCGATCGCGCTCGGCTTGATCGGGTCGGCGACAACGACGATGCCGGCGATGCGAGCGTCGATGGCGACGAACATCACACCCTGCCCCTCAGCCCGCAGGCGATCCGCGTCCGCTTCAAGCGGAGCCGGATCGGCACCGACGTCGGCCATCAGGGCCAAGTTGCCCAAAGCGACGGCATGGCCTTCGACTGTCCCCGACACACCCTTGCCGGTGTGCGAGGCAAAATCGGTGGCAGCGGGGACGGCGATCGTACGCGCCGTCGCCCCCTCGACGATCGCCGCCGCCAAGGGGTGCTCGCTGCCTTTTTCCAATGAGGCGGCGAATCGCAGAACGTCATGTTCGGCAAAGCCTGTCACGCTGCGGACCTCGACCAGTTTTGGCTTGCCGAGTGTCAGCGTGCCGGTCTTGTCGACCACCAGCGTGTCGATCTTTTCCATCAGTTCGAGCGCTTCGGCATTCTTGACGAGGACCCCCGAAGTCGCCCCGCGCCCGGTGCCGACCATGATCGACATCGGCGTCGCCAGCCCAAGCGCACACGGGCAGGCGATGATCAGTACCGCGACGGCGTTGATCATGGCATGGGAAAAGCGCGGGTCCGGCCCGACCATCGCCCAGGTGACGAAGGTCAGAAGCGCGATCAACACCACCGCCGGAACGAACCATCCGGACACCTTGTCGGCCAGCGCCTGGATTGGCGCGCGCGAGCGCTGCGCCTCGGCGACCATGCGGACGATCTGCGCCAGCATGGTGTCGTGGCCGACCCGCTCGGCGCGCATCAGCAAACTACCGGTGCCGTTGATGGTTGCTCCGGTGACCTTTTCGCCGGCCAGCTTTTCGACCGGCACCGGCTCCCCGCTGATCATCGATTCATCGACGCTGCTATGGCCTTCGAGCACCACCCCATCGATCGGAATTTTTTCGCCCGGACGGACGCGCAGCACATCGCCCACCTGGACCAGATCCAGCGCGACGTCTTCCTCCGTCCCGTCGGCGGCGACCCGCCGCGCGGTCTTCGGGGCCAATCCGAGGAGGGCGCGAATGGCGCGGCCGGTGGCTGACCGGGCGCGCAGTTCCAGCACCTGGCCGAGGAGAACGAGTGCGGTAATCACGGCCGCCGCTTCGAAATAGACCGGCACGGCCCCGTCCATCGTTCGGAACGACGGCGGGAACAGAGTGGGCGCGAGGGTCGCGACCAAGCTGAATAGATAAGCGACCCCAACGCCGATGCTGATCAGGGTGAACATGTTGAGGTTGCGCGTCCTCATCGAGGACCAGCCGCGAACGAAGAACGGCCAGCCGGCCCACAGCACGACCGGCGTCGCCAGCGCCAGCTGAACCCAGTTCGAGGTACGCGGCGGCAAGATCCGCCAGCCGAACAGGTCGGAGCCGAGCGTCAGGACGAGCAACGGCACCGACAGCAGCGCGCTGATCCAGAAGCGGCGGGTCATGCTGATCAGTTCGGGATTCGGGCCTTCTTCAAGGCTCGGCTGCAGCGGTTCGAGCGCCATTCCGCAAATTGGGCAGGCGCCGGGAACGTCGCGCCTGATTTGCGGGTGCATTGGGCACGTCCAGACAATCCCGGAGCCCGCGGACGCCACGACGTCGGTCATTGGCTTGGCATCATGCCCGTGATGGGCGCCGGTGCTACCGGCGTCCAAGCGACGCGACCAAGCGAGAACGACGGATGTTGCTATGGGCCATTTGCTGCTCCGGAGGTGCGAGCGATGGCCCGCTTTGCGCCTCGCCGCGCGCTGGTTCAAGGTAGTGTCCGGCTTTGGGAGGGGATTGCCATGACCGACGAGCCGCTGCTGCTGGTGTTCGACGCGGGGACGTCGTCGACGCGGGCACTGTTGTTCCGCGCCGACGGAGCGCTCGTCGCGACGGCGCAGGAGGAGATCGCGCAGCATTATCCACAACCCGGCTGGGTCGAGCATGATGCGGACGAGATCTGGGCGCGAACGCTCAGCTGTGGGCGCAAGATGGTCGAGCGGGCCGGCGGGGCCGAGCGGATCGCGGCGATCGGCATTTCCAACCAGCGCGAGACCGCAGTGGCGTGGGACCGGACGACCGGCGAACCGCTGACCCGGGCGATCGTGTGGCAGGACCGGCGGACCAGTGAGGCCTGCGCGGCGTTGAAGGCGGCGGGCCATGAGCCGGCGGTGA
>JBDSMA010000197.1:0-6013 GCA_039916085.1 Sphingomicrobium sp. | reverse complement strand
GTCACCTGGCTCTTGGCGTCGGGCTCAAGGAACGGTGCCGCGCCCGAATGGCGGTCGGCGGCCATCCGCTCAAGGATCTTGTGGCTGTAATAAAGGGTAGCGGGGAGCAATTCCGGCGTTTCGTCGCTGGCGTAACCGAACATGATGCCCTGATCGCCGGCGCCTTCATCCTTGTTGCCCGCCGCATCGACGCCTTGCGCGATGTGCTTTGACTGGCCGTGAAGCTTGTTGTGGAAGGTCAGCGTCTCCCAATGGAAGCCGGCTTGCTCGTAACCAATCCGCTTGACCGTCTCGCGAACCACCTGCTCGACCCGCTCGGGGATGCCCTCGGCCCACTTGCCGTCCTGGTAAATCCCTTCACCGCGAATTTCGCCGGCCAGCACCACCAGCTGGGTTGTGCACAACGTCTCGCAGGCGATCCGCGCTTCGCTGTCGATGCCCAGGAACAGATCGACGATGGCGTCGCTGATCTGGTCGGCGACCTTGTCGGGGTGGCCCTCGGACACCGATTCGGAGGTAAACAAATAGGAGCTGCGCATGAGCGGCGGTCGTCCTTCAGGATATAAGGAATCGTTTATATGGCGGCGCTGTAGCGGCGCCGCCGGTCGAGCGCAATCGCGGCGAACAGGAGCAGGAAGCCGAGCGTCAGCGGGATGGCGTTGCCGGCCCGCGCGAATGGCGTCAGGCCGATAGTGGGTGGAGGCAAAGCGGCGCGGATGATACCCGCCCGGCGCCACGGCAGTGCCGCGATCAGCGACCCGTCGGCACCGACCAGCGCGCTGATCCCGGTCGGGGTGGAGCGGATGATCGGTAGCCCCTCTTCGGCCGCACGAAGCCGCGCCTGGGCCAGGTGCTGCGGCGGACCCCAGCGTCCGAACCAGGCGTCGTTCGATGGATTGAACAGGAAGTCGGGACGGTTGTGGCGGTCGACCACGTCCCCGGAGAAGATAATCTCGTAACATATTTGGAAACCGACCTTGCCCCACTTGCCGGGCAGGGTGACCGTCCGCGGCCCAGGCCCGGCGGCGAAGTCGATGTCGCCCGGCGCCAGCCGCGACAGGCCGATCGCCGACAGGATCGGCCGCATCGGCAGATATTCGCCATACGGCACGAGGTGCGCCTTGTCGTATCTGCCGAAGATGCGTCCGAGGGGCCCCAGCACGAACACGCTGTTGGTCGCGCCGTCGACAGTGCGCCGGTCGCGCGCGCTGTATGACAGGCCGCCGGTCAGCAATATGTCGCCGGATCCCAGCGTCCGTGTCGCCTGCAATCGTTGATCGGTGACGGACGCTTCGGATCCGGCGCGGCCATCCTCGAGCGGGTCGGTCACCGCCGCCTCGGGCCAGAACACCATCTCGCTGACCGGTCGTCCGGCGATTGACAGGCTGGTCAGCCGATCGGCGGCGATCCGGTCGAAGCCCGGCTGCCATTTGTCCTGCTGGCCGATGTTCGGCTGGACGATCCGCACTGGGCGGATGACCGATTGCGTCGCCATTTTCGCCGTCGGCACCAGTGCCACTAGCAAAACTCCCGCGCCAATCGAGGCGACCGCTTTGGCCTCGGCCCTGGCGGCGAGCCATAACGCCCCGCCCATCAGCACCACGACGGCCGACAGGCCATAAGTGCCGACCGCCCCGCTCGCGCGCATCAGCGGCGTATCGACCAGCACCACGCCAACGGGGTTCCACGAGAAGCCGGTGAAGATCGTCGCGCGCAGCCATTCGCTGAGTGCCCAGCCACCGGCCAGCGCCAGCACCAGCGCCACTCGATGCCCGCGCCCGTAACGCCAGGCAAGGCCGGCCGCGAGCATCGGATAGACCGCGAGGTAGAGGCTAAGCAGCACCACCGCGACCCAGCCGAGCCACGCCGGCATCGCGTGCTGGTACGTGAAAGAAGTCGCGATCCAGTTCAGCCCGACGCAGAATTGACCGACCCCGAACGCCCAGCCGATCATCAGGGAGCGGCGCAGCGTGGGCGCGCGTGCAATCAACTCGCACAGCACGGCCAACGTCAGCACCATCAGCGGTCCGATCGCGTAGGGCTGGAAGGCGAAGGCGGACGCGGCGCCGAACAGCAGGGAGATCAGGAAATACATGCCTGCCCCATATCCTTCCGTCCCGAGCGAAGTCGAGAGGCGTGTCTAACGCGCCGCCATCGTCGGCGCTGCAATCGATTGTGGTTTTGCGCTGGCTACCCGCCACACCTTTCCGCCGACATCGTCGGCGACGAGCAGGCTGCCGTCCTTGGCGATCATCACGCCCACCGGTCGGCCACGGGCGACATCGCCGACCCGGAACCCGGTCAGTACGTCGATCGGCTTGCCGGACGGCTGCGCGCCACTGAACGGTACGAAGATTACTCGGTAGCCCGACGCTGGCTTGCGATTCCACGATCCGTGCTGGCCAATGAAGGCGCCCTGGGCGAAATTCGGCCCAAGGGTCTCGCCCTGGCTGAAGGTCAGTCCAAGCGAAGCGGTGTGCGGACCAAGCGCGTAATCGGGGATAATCGCCTTGGCGACCATTGCCGGGTTGGCGGGTGGGCGGGCATCGACATGCTGGCCAAAGTAACTGAACGGCCAGCCGTAGAAGCCGCCATCCTTCACCGACGTCATGTAATCGGGCACCAGGTCATTGCCCAATTCGTCGCGCTCGTTGACCGAGGTCCACAGCTGGCCGCTCCACGGGTTCCAGGCGATGCCGACCGGGTTCCTCAGCCCGCTCGCGAAGATTCGGTAGGCGCCGGTCCTTGCGTCGATCATCCAGATCGCGGCGCGGCCCTTTTCCATCGCCAAACCATTCTCGCCGGCATTGCTGTTCGATCCGACTCCGACGAACAGGAACTTGCCATTAGGCGAGGCGACCAGGCTTTTGGTCCAGTGATGGTTGTAACCCGACGGCAGTGCCGTCACGAGCCGGGGCTTGGCGCTAATCTTCGTCTCGCCCGGACGGAACGGAAAGGCGACCAGGCTATTGGCATTGGCAACGTACAGTTCGCCGTTGGCGAAGGCCATGCCGAACGGCGAATAGAGGCCGTCGATCAGCGTCGTGCGGGTTTCGGCGACGCCGTCGCCGTTGGCATCGCGCAGCAGGCTGATGCGGTTGGCGCTGGCTTGGCCCGAGCCGGCCTTCTGCATCAGCATCTTCTGGATCTTGCCCTTGATCGTCCCGCCGGTCTTGTCGGTTCCCGGACTGTCGGACTCGGCTACCAGCACGTCGCCATTGGGTAGTTGGTACAGCCAGCGCGGGTGGCTCAACCCTTCGGCAAAGGCGGCCACCTTGAGGCCTGGCGCGGCGATCGGCGTCTGCCCAGCGGCCCAGCCTTCAGCCTTGGCCACGTTGACCGTCGGCAGCAGGGTCTTGTTCGGCTGGGGCAGCGGCACTTGGCTGCCCGGCCCGATCGCTTCGGATACCGGGCGGTCGGAGGCCTTGCCGCAAGCGCCAAGCGCAGCGACCAAGGCAAGGGCGAAGAGGGTCGGGGTGATTCGCATCGGCTGGGCTTTCGCGAGGCAGGCTGGGCGACAACGGCGCTCACCGCGAAAGGATGCCTAGAAGCTGGCTTCGGCGGATTGGTCGGCCGGCGCGTGGAGCCGCAGACGAATCATTCGCCGCCCGTCGGCCTCGACGCATTCGATCCGCCAGCCGGTTGGATGTTCGACCGATTCGCCGGGGCTGAGCAGCCGTCCGGCAAGCAGGAAAGTCAGCCCGCCGAGCGTATCGACCTCATCATCGACCGCGACCAGCCGCGCGTCCACATCGCGCGCGACCTCGTCGAGTTCGGTCCTTGCGTCCGCTTCCCAGATGCCGTCGTCGAGAAGCTTCAGCCCGGCGACTTCCAATTCGTCATGCTCGTCCTCGATCTCGCCGACGATTTCCTCGACGACGTCCTCGATCGTTACCAGACCTTCGGTCCCGCCAAACTCGTCGACCACGATTGCCAAGTGAATCCTTCCGGTCCGCATCCGCGCCAGCAGGTCGATTACGCCCATCGATTCGGGGACGAACAAGGGGGTTCGCAGCAGTCCTTCGACCGAACGATCGCGGGTCGGGTCGAACTGCGCCTTGAACACGTCCTTGATGTGAATCATGCCGATGACTTCATCGAGCCCATCGCCGGTCACCGGCAGGCGGCTGTGCTCGGCGTCGGCGAAGGCGGCGACCAGGTCATCGAAGCTGATCGAGCGCGGCACCGCGATGATGTCGCCGCGAGTCACCGCAATGTCGCCCGCGGTGCGGTCGCCGAAGTGCAGCAGGTTGCGCAGCATCTGCCGCTCCAGCCCGCTCAGGTCCCCGCGCTTTTCCTTGCCTGTCTCGGCCTCGTCGATCGCATCCTCGATCTGGTCGCGCAGCGTCGCGTCGTAATCCTCACCGAAGATCAGCGCGCGCATGCCGCGCCACAGCCGCGATCCGCCTTCCTCATCGCTCCGTGTCGCCATCAGCACACCGCCCGATAGGGGTCGGCAATGCCCAGCCGCGCCAGGGCGCGCACTTCGCGCGCCTCCATGTCATCGGCGGCGCTGTCGTCCAGATGGTCATGGCCAAGCAGGTGCAGCGTGCCGTGGATCATTAAATGCGCGGCGTGCTGATCGATCGGGATCGCCTTGCCGGCAGCCTCGGCGGCGCACACGCCGCGCGCCAGGATGATGTCGCCGAGCATCAGCTCCGGCCCCATGCTCGCCGGTTCGGACAAGGAACTTGCGTCGGCCATCGGGAAGGACAGGACATTGGTGGTCCGGTCCTTGCCGCGCCATTCGGCGTTCAGCGCATGGACTTCGGCGTCGGTCCCCAGGCGCAGGCTGATTTCGACCGCACGGCCCCCCTCGCCGAGCTGGGGGAAGGCGCTTTCGGCAATCGCCGCTTCGGCCGCCGCCTGCGCCAGGCGCGGCCAGTCGCTGCTACTGTCCCACTCCGGATCGGCATCGAGGGAGACTTCTACGATCAAGTTCCCGGCCCCTCATAGGCTTCGACGATCTTGCCGACGAGCGGGTGGCGGACGACGTCCGCGGCGCCGAAACGGATCATCGACAGCTTGGCGATGCCCTCCAGCTTGCCGACCGCATCGTTCAGCCCCGACTCGACGCCGCGCGGCAGATCGGTCTGGTTGGGGTCGCCACAGATTACCATCCGCGCGCGCATCCCGAACCGCGTCAAAAACATCTTCATCTGCGCCGGGGTCGTGTTTTGCGCTTCGTCGAGGATGATGAAGGCGTCGCTCAATGTCCGCCCGCGCATGAACGCGATCGGCGCGATCTCGATTTCGCCCGACGCGATGCGCCGCTCGACCTGCTCGGTCGGCAGCATGTCGTAGAGCGCGTCGTAGAGCGGGCGGAGATAGGGGTCGACCTTCTCCTTCATGTCGCCGGGCAGGAAACCCAGCCGCTCGCCCGCCTCGACCGCCGGGCGCGACAGGATCAGCCGGTCGACCTGGCCCGAAATCAGCATCGCCACCGCCTGCGCCACCGCGAGGTAGGTCTTGCCCGTCCCTGCTGGTCCAAGCGCGAAGATCATGTCGTCCCGTGCCAGCGCTTCCATGTAGTGCGTCTGGGTTGTCGATCGCGGAACAATGGTTTTCGTGCGCGTGCGAATCATCACGCGTGGCGGGGAAGCGACATCCTTGGCGATGATCCCGTCGAGCGCCGGTTGCGCGGCCATGCCGAGCAGCGCTTCGACCGCCGCCGAATCGACGTCATGGCCTTGGTCCAGGCGGTTATAGAGCCCAACCAGCACGTCGCGGGCCCGCGCCGCCGACTCGGCTTCGCCTTCGATCATCACGCGGTTGCCGCGCGCGGCGATGTGCACGCCCAGCCGGTCCTCGATCATCACCAGATGGCGGTCGTAATCGCCGAACAATGGCCCGAGCAGATACGGCTGGTCGAACGTCAGCTCGAGCTGGGCGCGGCCTTCGAGCAGGTTGGAGCCCGCGCGCTCGGCGGCGAGATCTGGCTTGCGGCTCATCCGGCGGCCGCCTGCCGCGAACGGAGCACGCCGCCAAGGCTGTTGGGAAGCGCGTGGGTGAC
>JBDSMA010000196.1:0-4629 GCA_039916085.1 Sphingomicrobium sp. | reverse complement strand
CAGCTGGGCGAGAGTCGAGCCCGCCGGCATCCGCCGATGCTCGCCATTGATGACCACGCCTGCGCTACCGTCGATACTCATGCGATGCGCTCCCGCTTCACGGATGGGACTGGCGCTCATATAGGGTTTCGCCATGCCAACGCCACCGCTGATCTCAAAACTGATCTACGTCCTCAACGGCCCCAACCTCAACCTGCTCGGCACGCGCGAGCCGGATATCTATGGCGCCGACACGCTCGATGACATCGCCGCGCGGCTGAGCGAGCGCGCCGCCCAACTCGGAATCACGCTCGACATCCGCCAGTCGAACCATGAGGGCCACCTCATCGACTGGCTGCACGAAGCACAAGCCAAAGGCGCCAAGGCGGTAATTCTCAATCCCGGCGGCTATGGCCATACTTCGGTTGCGCTCCACGATGCCGTCAGGGCGATCGCGACACCGGTGATTGAGGTTCATCTGAGCGATCCCGAGACTCGGGAGTCCTTCCGCCACGTCGACTTGGTTGGCCTCGCCGCGACCCGCCAAATCAAGGGCCAAGGGAGTGCTGGATATGCGCTGGCACTGGACGCGGCGGCCCGGCTCTGACAGGGAGCGCCGCTACGAAATGGTAGGAAGTTGAGTATGGCCGACCCCAAGGAGCCGAAGGGCACCCAGCACCCGATGCGCGTCGATGGCGCCTTGCTGCGCGAGCTCGCCGAACTCCTCGCGACCAACGACCTGACCGAAATCGAGGTCGAGGATGGCGACCGCAAGATCAAGGTCCGGCGTGAGGCGCCGCCCGTCGCCGGTTATGCCGCCGCCCCGACCCCTGCCTCGTCCACAGCAGGTGCAGCCAACGCCCCTCCGGCTCCAGCCGCGGCACCGGTCGACGCGGTCAAGTCGCCGATGGTCGGCACCTGCTTCATGTCGGCCGAGCCCGGCGCCAAGCCGTTCATCACCGTCGGCGAACCGGTCAAGCAGGGCGACACGCTGATGATCATCGAGGCGATGAAGGTCATGAACCCGATCCTCGCGCCCAAGGCCGGGACGATCCGCCAGATCCTGGTCGGCGATTCGCAGCCGGTCGAGTTCGACCAGCCGCTCGTCGTCATCGACTGAGGCGGCGAAGTGCCAATCAAGAAACTGCTGATCGCCAACCGGGGCGAGATTGCCCTTCGCATTCACCGCGCCTGCCATGAACTCGGCATCAAGACCGTCGCCGTCCATTCGACCGCCGACAATGACGCGATGCACGTCCGCCTTGCCGACGAAGCGGTGTGCATCGGTCCGCCGCCGGCCAAGGACAGCTACCTCAACATCGCCAACATCATCTCGGCCGCGGAAATCACTCACGCTGACGCGGTCCATCCCGGTTACGGCTTCCTCAGCGAGAACGCCCAATTCGCCGAGATCGTCGAAAGCCATTCGCTGATTTGGGTGGGCCCCAAGCCCGAACATATCCGCATCATGGGCGACAAGATCGAGGCCAAGCGCACTGCCGCGGCGCTTGGCCTGCCGCTGGTCCCGGGTTCGCCCGGTCCGCTCGACAGCCTTGATGACGCGCTCAAGATCGCTGCCGAGATCGGCTATCCAGTGCTTATCAAGGCCGCGTCGGGAGGCGGCGGGCGGGGCATGAAGGTGGTCGAGCGCGAGGAAGACCTCGAAAGCTTGATGGGCCAGGCATCGTCCGAAGCCAACGCCGCGTTCGGCGATCCCACCGTCTACATGGAAAAATACCTCGGTGACCCACGCCACATCGAGTTTCAGATATTCGGCGATGGCGAAGGCAAGGCAATCCACTTCGGCGAACGCGACTGCTCGATTCAGCGCCGCCACCAGAAGGTCATTGAGGAAGCCCCCTCCCCCGTCATTTCAGCCGAGCAGCGCGCCCGCATGGGCGGCATCGTCGCCAAAGCGATTGCCGACATGAGTTATCGCGGTGCCGGCACGATCGAGTTCCTCTACGAGCATGGCGAATTCTATTTCATCGAGATGAATACCCGACTGCAGGTCGAGCATCCGGTGACCGAGATGATCTCCGACATCGACCTGGTCCGCGAGCAGATCCGCGTCGCCCAGGGCGACGGCCTGTCGGTGACCCAGGACCAGGTCGTGCTCCACGGCCACGCGATCGAATGCCGCATCAGCGCCGAGGATCCGGTGACGTTCGTCCCGTCGCCCGGGCTGGTGAAGAATTACGTCGCGCCCGGAGGCATGCACGTGCGGGTCGATAGCGGGCTCTACGCCGGCTACAAGGTGCCGCCTTATTACGACAGCATGATCGGCAAGCTGATCGTCTATGGCACGACCCGGCAGGACTGCATCATGCGGCTCAAGCGCGCGCTTGAGGAATTCGTCGTCGAGGGGATGAAGACGACCGTCCCCCTCCACCAGCGGATTATCCGCGACGAGGCCTTCATCGAGGGCAACTATACGATCAAGTGGCTCGAAAAATGGCTCGAACAGCAAGCGGACGACTGACCGCGGGAAAGGGGCGATGATGAACCGATTGTTGGCACTGCTCGCATTGATGACGATAGCTTCCCCGCTCGGCGCCAAACCGCGCCCGGCCGTCGAGCATATCGGCCAACCGACCCTGCGCGGAGCGCGGCTGCCCTTTTCGGAAGCGGTACGGGTCGGCGACATCCTGTTTTTGTCGGGTCAGGTGGGCCTCAGGCCCGACGGCACGCTCGCCCACGGTTTCGACGCCCAGGCGCGTCAGGCAATGGCCAATATCGGCGGCGTGCTGGCCAAGGCGAAGCTCGGCTGGCGCGACGTCGCCAAATGCACGGTGATGCTAAACGACATGGCCAACTGGCCGGCGTTCAACAAAATCTACGTCACCTATTTCGCTGACGGTATTTACCCGGCGCGCAGCGCGATGGGCGCCAACGGCCTGGCCTTGGGAGCGGTGGTTGAAGTCGAATGCATCGCTTACGCCCCCGCGAAATGATATTTCCCCCGGCCGCGCGCATGCTCCCGCTTAGCGCGATGCCAGCGACGTCGCATCGCGCTTGTACACGTCATTGTAATAGACGATCTGGCTGCCCTGCGGCATCGCCGTGAAATACCCCAGATAGACCGGGACCGGGCGATCCAGATCGACCCGCTGCTCGGCCGCTGAACCCTTGGCGCTGAGCTCATGTCCATAGAGCCAGCGGGCGAGCTTCGGGGCATTCTCCAGCCGTACGCAGCCGGCGCTGAACAACCTGGATTTTTCGGTCAGCAGCACCTTTTGCGGCGTGTCGTGGAGGTAGACCCCCTGCGGGTTGGGGAACATGAACTTCATCTGCCCCATCGCATTGGCCGCACCCGGGTCCTGGCGCATCCTAAGGTCGCGCTTGCCCGCCGCGACCTGGTTCCAGTCGATGCTCGTCGGGTTGACCGTACTGGCCTTGTCGGTCCAGTCGGACAGAATGACGTAGCCCTTCTTGACCAGATAGCTCTGGCCCTCCTTAAGGACGTTCGGGGCGACCCGTTCGGTGACCAGATCGGGCGGCAAGTTCCAATAGGGGTTCAGCGCCGTGTAGCGGATCATCGCCGCCATCAACGGGGTCGGCATTTCGGGCTTGCCGACGACGACGCGCATAGAATCGACCACCTTGCCATTGTCATACATCTCAAGCCGCTGGCTGGCGGCGTTGACGATGACGTAGCGACCGGCGCCCGCACCCGGCAGCAGGCGGGCCCGCTGTAAATTGGCGCGCAGCATCTGGCCCTGCTTGCCATCACCGTTCTGGCGAGCCGTGGCGAGCGCCTGGCGCAGTTCAGCATAGATTGGGTGCATCCAGGCCATCTGGCCGACATAGGCGCTCAACGACGCCGCGGCCGCGGCATGGCTAAGAATCGCCGTGGCCGACGGCGCGCGCGGCATCAGTTCGGGATCATTGATTTCCCAACCGGTCGATATTGGGTCAACCGCGCGCATTGCGCTGACGTAATAGACGAAAGCGCGGCTCAGCATGGCATCGGCGCGCAATTGCGCGTCCCGGTCTCCGCCTTGGGCAGCCGAAACGGCCTTGCGCAGTTCGCCGAGGTGGAGTTGTTCGCTGTCCACCCGGTCGAGCGAGGCGGTTGCGAACAGGTCCATCAGGCTGGACACCGCCGCTTGATTACCCGGCGCGAACCACAATGGCCGGCCAGCGCGGGCGGCATAGAATTGATCGATCCCGCTGGCGGCCTGAACTGCGACCACTTGCCGCGGGCCGGCCAATACCGGACTCGAAAACGCCCCTAGCGAAACGCCAGCGATCGCCAGCGTGAAGGCCAGAACCGTTCGCCTGGGTCGAACCGTCGACTTGAACATGATCACGCTCCCCGAATTCCTATTCAAGGGGCCAACGAGCAAAAACCCGGCGCTGTTCCGCCGCACCTGCGAACAAAATCTTTGGAACAAAATTGGCAAACGTTTGTGCAGCAAGACAATTACTGGGAATACTGGGCCTCCTGAGCGACCAGATTCCCGTTTCCTGGCTTTCCTTTTGTCAGCGCTAAAGCGACAATCGACCCGGGCTGGGACTCGGAGGGACGCGCATGAAGGCAAGGATTTTTCACAATCCCGCGTGCGGCACATCGCGCAAGACGCTCGCCATCCTCCATGAAGCCGGGGCCGAGGTGACCGTCATCGATTATCTCAAGACGCCGCCATC
>JBDSMA010000195.1:0-1785 GCA_039916085.1 Sphingomicrobium sp. | reverse complement strand
TGCCGATGATTGTGTTCTTCGCCAGCCTGGTCGCCATCCTTTATTACCTTGGTGTCATGCAACTCATCGTCCGCTGGGTCGGCGGAGCGATCGGCTGGCTAACCGGAGTCAGCCGGGTCGAAAGCCTGGGCGCGGCGGCCAATATCTTTGTCGGTCAGTCCGAAAGTCCGCTGGTGGTGCGGCCGTACCTTGCCGCGCTTAGGCCGGCGCAACTGTTCACGTTGATGACCGTCGGCATGGCTGGGGTCGCCGGCGCGATCCTCGCCGCTTATGCGAGCCTGCTCGGATCGAGCTACCTTCCCTATTTGCTCGCCGCCGCCTTCATGTCGGCGCCGGGCGGCATCCTGATGGCCAAACTGTTGATGCCCGACGATCTTGCGCCAGCTGACGAATTGCCGCTCGCGGGCGGGGACGGGGTGGCGCCCGACGAAACCATCGTCGTGCACGGGTTCGAAGAGGGTGAGCAGCCAGCCAACATCATCATGGCCGCGGCGCAAGGGGCGCAGACCGGGGTCAAATTAGCAGTCGCCGTGGGCGCGATGGTGCTGGCATTCGTGGCGCTGGTGGCGCTGGCCAACGGCCTGCTCGGCGGTGTCGGCGGCTGGTTCGGGCGGCCCGAGCTGAGCTTTCAGATGATTGTCGGGACGGTCTTCGCTCCGGTGATGTATCTGATCGGCATACCGTGGAACGAGGCGGGCATCGCCGGCGGCCTGTTCGGGACCAAGGTGGTGCTCAACGAATTCGTCGCCTTCATCGACCTTGGCAATGCGGCCGGGCCGGCGGCGGCGTTGAGCGACCGCAGCCGGGCGATCGTCACCTTCGCGCTGTGCGGCTTCGCCAACTTCTCGTCGATCGCCATCCAGCTGGCGGTGATCGGCAACCTCGCGCCGGGGCAAAGGGCGACGGTCGCCCGGCTCGGCCTGCGCGCGTTGCTCGCGGGCAGCCTCGCCAATCTGATGAGCGCGGCGCTGGCCGGGCTGATGCTGCCGGCATGAATGACAGTATCGCTTCGGTGTCCCTTGCCGACCCCGACGGCCTCGCCGAAGCACTGGGACGGAGCTTCGCCGATTTTGGCTTCGCCATCGTCCGCGATCATGGCATCCCGCAGGCGCTGATCGAGGAAGCCGAGGCCGAAGCCAAGGCGCTGTTCGCGCTGCCCGAGGAAGCCAAGCGCCATTACGCCATCCCCGGCGGCGGCGGGGCGCGGGGCTATACGCCGTTCGGGATCGAGACGGCCAAGGGCGCCAAGGCCCATGACCTCAAGGAATTCTGGCACGTCGGGCGCGAATTGCCGCCGGGCCATCCGTTCCGCGCGGTGATGCCCGATAATGTCTGGCCAGACGAAGTGGCGGGCTTCCGCGCGACCATGCTGACGCTGTACGACGCGTTCGATGCGGCGGGGCTGAAGGTGCTGGCCGCGGTGGCCCGCTATCTGAAGATCGACGGGGGCTATTTCGCCGACACCGTGCGCGACGGCAATTCGGTGCTGCGCCTGCTCCACTATCCGCCGCAGCCCGAGCCGACCGGTCAGCACATCCGCGCCGGGGCTCACGAAGACATCAACACCATCACACTGCTGCTCGGTGCGGAGGAGGCGGGACTTGAGCTGCTGACCAAGGACAAGCGGTGGATTCCGGTCAGCCCGAAGCCCGGCGAGCTGGTGATCAACATCGGCGACATGCTGCAGCGGCTGACCAACGGGCAGTTGCGCTCCACGTCGCATCGGGTGGTCAACCCGGCGCCTGAACGCGCCGCGCACGCCCGCTACTCGATGCCCTTCTTCCT
>JBDSMA010000194.1:0-8634 GCA_039916085.1 Sphingomicrobium sp. | reverse complement strand
GAGATTGCCGCCGCCGAACGGGGAAACGCTGAATGACCCGCTGACCTGGCGGAACTGCAGTGGATCTTCGAAATGCAGATAATAGCCGAACGTCGGACGGCCGAGATAGCCTTCGACAATCGGGAAGGCGGCGTCGAGCTTCATTGCCTTGCCGGGCTTGTAGTGGCTGCGTGCCGTAATCAGCGGTTCAAGGTCGATCTTGGCCGGGGATCCCACCCCCCAGCTCTTGAGCTCGGGATGCGCACGAATGACCTGGGTGCCGAGGAACCTGACGGTGCCAAGGTCTTCGCGCACCTGCGGCTGGATGATCGACGGCGTCAGGCCTTCGCCGGTGAATTCCTGGACGAACAGGCTTCCGTCGGGCCGTGGCATCGGGTGGAAAAAGCCGGTCGAGGCATTGGTCAGCGCTTCATACTTGCCGGTTGCGATGTCGAACCTGAAGACGTTTGACACGCCAGTGTAATAGCTCGTGCCGACCAGCGACTTGCCGTCGGGAGCGAAGATGAACCCCTCCGGGGTCGAGGGCGGCATGTCGAGCCGCGCGATTTCATTGGGGCCGCCGCCCTGCTCGAACTGGTCGGTGCGCCAGACGCGCACCGACTGCTTGCCGTCGACTTCACCGAACGAGGCTGAGACCATCGATCCGTCGGCCGAAATGTCGAGGTCGAACGGGATCTGGCCATAATCGAACGTGTTGATCTGGTTGAACCCGGCATAGGGTGCCGGGATGCGGACGATGGTTGCATAACCGTTCTGATGGCGGATGCCCCAGATCGACTTGTCGCGCGGGTTGATAACCAGGTCGCCGATCCTGGCGTCGGTCAGCAGGCGGCGTTTCTTGCCGGTGTCGATGTTGATCGCGACGAGATCGCGGAAGGCGTGGTTGTCTTCGGTGTAGTAAGCGGTGCGCGCGTCCGGGTCGAAGGCGATGCTCGTCACGCGGTAGAGCATTGAGCCCTTGAGGTCGGCGAGGTGGTGGAGCTTGCCGTCGGCCAGCGACAGCGTGCCGACATAGGCGATCACACCGGGATATTTGAACGCTCCGACCAGGCTGTTGGTTCTGGCGTCATAATAAGTGCGCGAAATCGACCCAAGGCCGTGTGGCGTTATGTGTTGGACTTCGGTCAGCGGATAGCGGCCCAGCGCAGCCAGGTTGTTCTGCTGGAACTCATGTTCGAACCCGATCCAGTCCGCCCAGATACGGTCAAGCTTTTGTCCGAACACGTGGTGGAACTGGGTGGCGTAATAGCCCGCGCTGTCCTCGTCGCGGCGGAGCCACTGAAGCACTTTTTCAGGCCCGTACTTCAACGCCAGATAGGATACGAAGCGCGTGCCGTAGAGATAGTCGTTGACCCCAACCTGGAAATCGATCGCCGTACCTTCGGATTCAAGGCCGAGCGGCGAATAGAATTTGGCATTGTCGCGGACCATCGCCCGGAACACCATTTCGTCATACCCGCCCTGGCCGCGGCCAAGGCCGCCAGCCATCCATGTCTCGAAGAATACCGCCGTGCCCTCTAGCTGCCAGCGCGGCGCGTTGACCCGCGGGGTCACGAGGAAATTGTAGAGAATCGATTCGGGATGTTCCTGGATCGGCTGCACCTTGCCGGCGAACAGCTTGCGCCAGAAGGCGTCGGTCTTGTTCCACACGTCCATCGTCGCGACGTGGGCCAGTTCGTGGTTGGCCAGCGTGAAAAATCGCTCGCCCGGGCTGAACGTTTCCATCGTCTGCGACAAAGGCGCCACGTCGAGCAACACGGCGTTGTTGGGCGAGGATCGGGCGCCCGCATTGCCGTAGTCACCGAAGTCCTTGAGCAGGATGGTCATCGGATCCCACGGCTTCCAGTGGAATTTCTCCTCGTGGAAACGGAGCGAATTGGTCAGCGCCCGGGCGACGTAGGGCGTGAGATAGGTCTGGACCGGGTCGAAATAGAGCAGTTTGAAGTCTTTGGTTTCGAGCGTCGACAGGTCGATGCCCGACGCGTCGGGCGGGACATGCTCGGGCGATTTGCGTTCGCTCTCCGGCGCGGTCGTGGTGGGCGTTGGCCCATCCTTGCCTGGCGCCGGCGCGGGTTCGCTGATCACCGTCTCGGGGTTAGGCGGAGGGGGAGGAGGCTGAGTCTGGGCAAGGGCGGCAGTTGATGTTCCGCCAAGCAATAGCCCCAACGCACAGGCCGTCGCGGCGTGGCCGCGAGCAACTGATTTCCCCATCGACCCCCCAAGCTTAGGGGCCGCGCGGACGCGGCCCCCGATACTAACCGACCATTCGCTCCCCGGCTATTCGCGCGTACGGGCGCCGATGGCACCCATTTGTTGCATCGCCTGCGCGAAGCCCGGGTTGCTCATCATCGCCATTGCGCCGTTGACCGAAGACAGCTTGGCCATCATTCCGGCGTTGCTCGCCAACGACGCCATTGCCGCGCCATTCTGCGACAACCTGGCGAACGCGCTGGGGCTGTTCGCCATCTGCGCAAAGGCCTGCGAGTTCGCCGCGATACGCGCCGCGGCAGCCGCACTGATCTGGCTGTTCGCGGCCAGGCTCGCCGCGGCTGCGACGCTGTTGAAAGCCATCGCCGCGCGCGACGCCATCGCCAGATCCATCGGCCGTGCGCCAACCTGACGCAGGGACGCGGCGTTGGACGACATGGCAACCAGCGCCTGGTGGCTGAAGCCGGCGTTGAACAGCGAGGCATTGGTCGCGATCGCCTGAAGCGCCGAGGCGCTCGCGGCCATCGATGCCATCGCGCCCGGATCCGCCTTCAATGCCGCCGACAGATTGGCATCCTTGGCCATCGCCTCCAGCTGGCTGGCATGGGACGCCATTTGCGGGATGCTCCTGGCGCCGGTTGCGAAGGCGCCCGTGTCACGCGCCCAGCGCGCCGCCATTCCGGTCGACAGCAGCGCCTGCGTCGCCGCCGCATGGCTCGACATCGCGGCGTAAACCGCCGCGTGCTGAGCGATTGAGGCGAGCGCCTTGGGCTCGGTCGACAAAGCGTTGAGCGCCGAGGCATTGGTCGACATCAGCGCCGCCATGCCGGCCATTGCCTGGCTGCTGACGCCGAGCTTGCTCATCGCTTCGGCCTGCTTGACCGCGGCCGACATCAATTGTGCGTTGCCGGACAGCGCTTTGAACGAAGCGGCATGGTCGGCCATCGCCTGGAATATGCCGGCATCTGCTTTCAGCCGCTGCATGGCCCCGGCATCGGCGGCGAGCTGGGCGGCGAAGCGGTCGTCACCCGAACTGCGCACCAGCGCCTTGACGAGCGCGCCAGTCTCGAACGCCTTCGGGTCCTTGGCCACCATGCCGAGCTGACTGGCGTTGGCCATCATCGAGGCCAGCGCGCCGGGATGCTTGTCGGCCATGTAGGAGAAGGTTTGTGCGTGCGTTGCGATCGCAGCGTACATCGCGCCCGTCTGGGACGCCATGTCGTTCATCCGCGCCTTGGTCATCGCGGCGACCTGGGCCATTTCGGCGAACGCCTTGGGATCCTTGGCGACGGCGTTGAACGCGCCGGGATTGGCGGCAATGGCTGCCATCGCCGGTCCATTGGCCAGGAGCGCGGAGAAGCCGGGGTCGTTGGCCATGTTGCGGAAATCCGGGTTCTTGGTGATCACCTCGAACGCGTCGGTCTGCATTAACCTCGGGATTGAGGTGTCGCCGAGCGTGACGTCACCGGCACCGATCTGCGCGTCGACGTAGCGGTCGGCCGGCGCGATCGTCCCTGCCGAAGGGCCAAGCGGCGGATAGACGCGGCCGACGGTGTACGCTCCGGCTGCAACGGCAAGAACGATTGCCGCGGACGCAAGATAACGACGCTGATTCGATGCAGTAGCTTCCATGTCGAATTCCCCACCTAATGAACCGTGGTAGATTCGCTATATTTTTAATATAAGTCAAATTAAACACGAAATTAACCAGATTTCCCTCGCATTTCCTGAGGATGGAAAGGGGCTCCCCGGCCGATTCCGGCAAGCGACTCGGCTGAGGCGGGCGCAGATGTCGGTCCGGCGAGGAAACTTCGGACTGTCGATCGGCGTTCAGCCGCAGCATGTATCGCCCCGCCATCCGCCCGCGCGACCGAGCCGCGACCATTGCTTTGGTGATGCTGATTCATGTCGGTCTCGGCCTCGCCTTCCTTAATCTGTCGGGTCACCTCAATTTCACGCAGCCCCAGCCCAACCTGCAGATCTTCGACCTCAACGTTCCCCCGCCGCCGCCGCCGGTGGTGGAGGTGGTCAAGCAGGACAAGGCCAAGCCCAAGAAGCAGGAAGCCGCCGCCTCGGCGAAGAATATCGAGAGCAAGGCGACCCCGGTGGTGCGGCCAAAACCGCGGGTGATCGTCCCGGCCCCGCCGGTCATCGTCTCCGCGCCGACGCCCAATGTCGGCAATAAACCGACCCAGGGCGCGTCGAACGTGGTCGGCCCGGGCACCGGGGCTGGCGGGTCCGGCACAGGCACCGGCAGCGGCGGTTCGGGCAATGGCAGCGGAGGCGGCGGCAGCGGCGGGCAGGCCACTCGCGTGAAGATGGTCCAGTTTCTAAGCTCACGTGATTACCCGGACGCGATTATCAGGCGGTGGCCGCGCGGGGCACCCATCTTTGTTCGTCTCAGAGTAGAGGCAAACGGATCGGTAAGTCGTTGTGACGTGATGCGATCCTTTGGCGATGCGCTCGCTGATCAGTGGACATGTGCCTTGCTGCTCCAGCAGAAAGCCAAGTTTAGGCCGGCGACAGATTCGACAGGTCGCCCGATAAGCGCTTGGTTCGGATATATTCAGGCGCCCACCGGAGGGATGTATTCGCGCTGATAGGTCGATCAGATTCCTATTCGCTTCAAGCGCCCGACGCGGGTAGGGACGGCGGCATGATCCGCGAAAAAGTCTCGACCTTGCTGTTGTTCGGCGCGACCGGCGACCTGGCCCACCGCATGCTGTTGCCGTCGCTCTACGGGCTCCATGCCGACGGGCTGTTGCCGGAGGGGCTGAAAATCGTCGGCACGGCGCGCAGCGAGTTTGACGATGCGGGTTACCGCGCCACCGCGCTCGACGCGCTGGGCGAGCATGTCCCAGCCGACTTCTTCGATCCGAAAGTCGCCGCAGTCTTCGTCGAACGGATGAGCTACGTCACGCTCGACGCGACACAGCCGGCGGGCTTTTCCAAACTCGCTGAAAAGATCGATCCTTCGAAGGGTGTCGCCATTTTCCTGTCGACCGCGCCGTCGTTGTTCGAACCGACAATCGCCGGGTTGAGGTCGGCCGGGCTGACCGGCGACAAGGTCCGCCTCGCGCTTGAAAAGCCACTCGGCAGCGACCTCGCTTCCAGCCGGGAAATCAACGACGCCGTCGTCGCCGCCTTCCCCGAGGAGCGGACGTTCCGCATCGACCATTATCTCGGCAAGGAGACGGTCCAGAACCTGCTCGCGCTGCGCTTCGCCAATTCGATGTTCGAGCCGTTGTGGAACGCGTCGCACATTGACCATGTCCAGATCAGCGTCGCGGAGACTGTCGGTCTCGAAGGCCGCACCGGTTATTACGATGGCGCCGGGGCGCTGCGCGACATGGTTCAGAACCACATGCTGCAATTGCTCGCACTGGTCGCGATGGAACCGCCGGCCGATTTCGACGCGACCGAAGTGCGCGACGAAAAGGTAAAGGTGCTCCGCTCGCTCCGGCCAATGACCGCCAAGGCCATCCCAACGCATTTTGTCGCCGGGCAATATGTCGCCGGCGCGACCGACGAGGGCGACGTCCCGGGCTATGTCACGGAGCTTGGCCAACCGTCGAAGACGGAGACTTTTATCGCGCTCAAGGCCGAAGTCGACAATTGGCGTTGGGCTGGCGTCCCCTTCTATTTGCGCACCGGCAAACGGCTGCCCGAGCGGCAGACCGAAATCTACATCCAGTTCAAACGCGTGCCGCACTCGATGTTCGCCAAGCGCGGCGCCAGAACCGCGCCGAACAAGCTGATCATCGCTATCCAGCCCGACGAAAATATCGAGTTCAGGGTGATGGCCAAGACGCCCGGGCTGGACCGCGACGGCATTCGGCTGCGCGAAGTGCCGCTCGACATTGGACTCGCCAACGCCTTTGCCGATCATCGCCGCCGGATCGCCTATGAGCGGCTGCTGCTCGACCTGATCGAAGGCGACCCGACTTTGTTCGTCCGGCGCGACGAGGTCGAGGCGCAATGGCAATGGATCGACGGGGTGCGCGCCGCCTGGTCGGAGGCGGGCGCGGCGCCGCAGCCTTATCCCGCCGGCAGCTGGGGCCCCGCGGCGGCCGAGGAGCTGACCCGGCGCGACGGAGTGGAATGGCATGATTGAAGCGGAATTCTGGGATTATGACGGCGCCGAGGAAATGGCGAACGCGGTCGCGGGCGATGTCGGATTCATCGTCGAAAGCGCGATCGAGGCGCGCGGCGCCGCGCTGATCGCGCTTCCGGGCGGTGAAACGCCGGGACCGATCTTCGCCAAGCTTGCCGAGATGAAGCTCGACTGGAAGCGGGTGACGATCATTCCTACCGACGACCGGCTGGTTAAAATGGATAGCGATCTCAGCAATATCCGGCTGATCGCCAGCTATTTCATCAAGACTGGGGCGCGAATTTTCCCGATCGCCGCGGAGATTGCCGATTATCGCTTGGCCGGCAATGGCGCCGATGCGCGGCTGCAGGATTTGCCGTGGCCGCCGGACCTTGTCTGGCTCGGCATGGGGGAGGACGGACATACTGCCTCGATATTCCCCGGCCCCGATCTCGAGGACGCTTTGAACGCCCCCAAGACGCGGCGCGCGGTGGGCGTGATGCCCGATCCGCTGCCAGCCAACGCGCCGGTGCCGCGGGTGACGCTGACTCGCGGTGCGATCCTCGGCGCGCGCACGATCCTCATTGCGATCACCGGCCAGAAGAAGCGCGCGCTGCTGGAACAGGCGGTCGAGGACGGACACAGCGGCAAATTGCCGATCGGGCGCGTGCTGGCCGAGTGCGACCAGCCGATCGACATTCACTGGGCACCGTGAGGGCAGCTGAGTGAATGGAAGCCCCGAGTGGAAAGCGAACGCTAGCCGATCAGGCTATGCGGCGGTGATGAACCCCACCCAACTTCTGCAATGGGTTGATATCGGACACCTGGATTCTTGAATCTCAAATCTCGTCCAACGGCCGCCCCCGCGTTTCCTTGAGCAGCATCACCGTCACCACCACCGAAATCGCCGTGAACGTCACCGCGTACCATAGCCCGGCGTAGATGTTGCCTGTCAGCGCGACGATGGCGAAGCTGGTGACCGGCAGGAAGCCGCCAACCCAGCCGGTGCCAAAGTGGTAGGGCAGCGACAGCGCGGTGTAGCGGATGCGGGTCGGGAACATCTCGACGAGCGCCGCCGCCTGCGGCCCATAGAGCGCGGTCGCGGCGACGACGAACAGCAGCAGCACGGCGATCAGAATCGGCATGTTGGCCTTGTCGGGGTCGGCGCCCTTGGGGTAGCCCTCGGCCTGGAGCGCGGTGCCGATCGCCTCGCCGGTCTTCACTTTCAGCGCCTTCAAATCCGCGCCCGACAGGCCCTCGCCCCCGACGACCTGGACCGACTGCGCGCCGGCGACGACGCGGGTCTGCCCGTCGGCGATGGCGCGGGTGGTGTAGCTGATGCCCCTAGTCACCAGGCTGCCCTTGGCGAGATCGCAGGCGGAGGTGAACTTGGCGGTGCCGGTCGGGTCGAACTGGCTGGTGCACGTCGCCGGGTCGGTCTCGACCGCTACCGGGGTCGCGCGCTGCGCCGCGACCAGCGCCGGATTGGCAGCCTCGGCAATCCAGTGCGACCCGGGGAAGTAGAGCGCGAGCGCGAGCAGCATCCCGCCAAGCATCACCGGCTTCCTGCCGACGCGGTCACTGAGCCAGCCGAAGAAGACGTAGAGCGGCGCGCTGACCAGCGTCATGACGATCAGGAGAAGGTCCTTGGTCGCGCCGGGCAGGCCGAGCGATTTCTCGAGGAATACCTGCAGGTAGAAGAAGGTGAAATACCATACCGCACCTTGCGCGCACATGATCGCGAAGAAGGCGATCAGCACCCGCTTGAGGTTCTCGCGCTCGGCGAACGCTTCGCGCAGCGGCGCCTTGCTGGTCGCGCCCTCGTCACGCAATTTGGCGAAGTGGGGACTCTCGCTCAGCTTGGCGCGCATATAGACCGAGATCGCCAGCAATACCGCCGAGGCGAGGAACGGTATCCGCCAGCCCCACGCGCCGAACGCCTCCTCGCCGAGCCAAGTGCGAGTGGCGAAGATGATCAGCAGCGCGGCGAGCAGCCCGAACGACGCGGTCGACTGGATCCACCCGGTCATCGCCCCGCGGCGGTCGTCGGGGGCATGTTCGGCGACGTATATCGCGGCGCCGCCATATTCACCGCCAAGCGCGGTGCCCTGGCAGATGCGCAGGAAGATTAGCAGAATCGGGGCGAGAATTCCGGCCTGGGCGTAGGTCGGCAGCAGGCCGATGGCGAAGGTCGCGCCGCCCATCAGGGTAACGGTGGTGAGGAAAGTCGCCTTGCGCCCGACGCGGTCGCCCATCGCCCCGAACAGGATCGCGCCGAGCGGCCGGAACGCGAAGCCAACCGCGAACAGCGCCAGCGCGGCGACCAGCGCCGC
>JBDSMA010000193.1:0-2944 GCA_039916085.1 Sphingomicrobium sp. | reverse complement strand
TCCACCTTGCATTCGCCTTCGCAACGCCTTGCTTTGCAAGCGCCGGCGCGGGAGTTAGATGTCGTCTCATGGCCAGCGCCTCCATCCCCCCGCCCGAACTGGATGCGGCGTCAACGCTTTGCACCAGCTGTGGCCTGTGTTGCGAAGGCGCGCTTCATGGGCATGCGGTTCTTCGACCCGATGAGTTAAATCGGGCACGCGAACTTGGCTTGTCGATCATGGACGGTGATGCACCGGGATTTTACCTGCCCTGTCCCAAGTTGCTTGACCGCTGCTGTTCCATCTATGGCGAGCGTCCATCGGTTTGCGCAGGCTACAAATGCCAGCTTCTCATAGATCTCGGTTCGGAACGGGTGAGCCTTGACGATGCCCTTGCCAAGGTCGCTGTCGCTCGGTCGATGTTCGATGCCTTTGCAGCCGACAAACTCGCCCCCCAGCCTGCAACTGCGGTGGAGGCGGGCGCGCGCATCTTGCGGCTGACCGCACTTCGCCTCTATCTCGACAAGCATTTCGTCAACGCCGACGACGCCAGGCTGGTCAGTCAGTCGGTGATTGGCGAACTTGAACCGGAAGCAGGATCTAGATGAACGAGCCGATTTACAAGCGTAGCCAATCGACCATGTTCAGCGAGGTTGGGGAGGATGTCGTCGCACTCCATGTCGAGCGCGGATTCTGCTACGGGATGGAAAATGTGACTTCAACGGTATGGAAGCTGCTCGACCGGCCCCAAGGTCTCGATTCGCTATGTGCCGAGCTGGTTGATCGATTCGATGTCTCGCCCGAAGCCTGCCGGTCCGAAGTCGGGCGGCTGCTGGATCAGCTGCGGGACGAAGGCCTGGTCGACGTAATCGCCCAGGACTAACAACCCGTCCAACGCCTAGCTGGGAAAATGGACGTTGATGAAGCTCGCCAAGGCGAGCGTGTTGAGCAGGCGCTGGTTGTAGATAATAATATGATCCATGCGGTATCCTCCACTGGTCGGCCAGCAATCGAGCATGCGGTTTATCTGGCCAACATCAATCAACTCATCGACAATCGAATTGGCAGAATAGCGAGCGAACGCAGCGCGAAGCTCGGCCGCGGGATAAGTCTCGAACCAGTCGGCGCCCTGGAAACCGCGGCGTTTTCCTTCAATAACTGCATCGGGCACCCGGTCCGCGAACGCCGCCGCATAGGTTGGTCGCGGCGTGTCAGCGGAAATCAGCTGCGCGGGCGACAGTGAATCGCAATATTGGATGAGGCGGCGGTCCGATGTCGGGTCGCGCAGGTCCACTCCGTACCCCGGAATTCCGATCGTTACGCCGGTTTCCATCCGATACAGAAAGTCGCGCACCCCGTCGCGGTAGCGTCCGCGCGGGCGGACGTCGTCGAACGTCGCCCGCCCGATCGCTTCTGCCTGGGTCCGGAAGGAGTCGCGCAAATACGGCAAATCGAATGTCACCCCGAAATCGCGGCCCAGCGCCCGCGTAAGCCAGGCATGAGCGGTACGCGGCAGCAAGGAGCCGAACGACAGGTTGCCAATCGTTCGCCAGGGAACATTGGACGTGGCATGGAGTGATCGCGCCAGCCGCCACCAGGACGGGAGGCCGGCGGTTCGCCGAACGTCGACGAGCGCGTCGGTGCCGCCGCGGCTAACCGAGAAATTTCCCTGATTCGCGGTCAGGAGGACCCTCGATCCAAGAGCGGCCGCTTCGCGAACGGTCTGCAGCGCCCAGTTGGCATTGGAGGCATTGAGGATCGGCACATAATTGTCGCGGTGCGCCGTATCGAAAAGCTGTTCGATCGGAAAACCGTCGGGTCGGCAAACGCGGTGGACGATATTGCCGCACATGGCCGCCGTCGCCGCGGCCATCTCGCTTTCGTCGGATAGCCATTCCCGATCTGTCCCGTCGGCGAAGCCAAGGCGAGGCGCACCAGTGATGGCAAAAAGAAAACCGTCCGAAGCTGGAGAGAGGCGGGCGGCGATCGCGGCGACAGCGCCGCTGTCGCGCCCCGAACTCAATTGCAAGGAAAGCGGCCCTGAGCGGCGGCGCATTTGCGCGCTCACCGCGCGCTCGAGCTCCTCGCGAAGCCCCTCGCCCGCCGCGGCCAAAGTCGCAGGAGCGGGCTGATTCTTCAAATCCCAAACTCGAATTTGACGCTCGCCGGAGGGCGACAGCACAACTGCATGACCCTGCTTGACCCGCCGGACACCGGCGAAGAGCGTGCCATCGACCGCGAAGGGATCAGGCCCCACCAGCACGGCGGCAACGTCCCGATCGAATGATTTGGGCAAAGCCGGAATGCCGAAAATTGCGTGGGGAAGAGTCGCGAAGGCGGTGAAACGAGCGGACCGATAAAAAAACAACGTCTTCATCGCGAGTGGACTTCGCACCAGCGTCAGGCGTTGGTCGTCCCGTTCCCACACGGCAAAGGCGAAATCGCCGAGGAGATGGTCGACGGCGCCGAGTTGCCAGCGGTCCCAGGCTAACGACAACAGATCGGAATCGCTCAGTTCGGCGGCGCGCCGCACATCGAGACCAAGCCTTGCGGCGATTTCCACGCGATTGTCGATGCGAACGTCGGCCACCATCAGCCGCTTGCCGCCGCCGCCGATTAACGGCTGGGCATCGTAATCGTCTTCGGGAACAACATGATGCAGCGCCCGCCCGAAGCACACATCACCGAGCGAGCGATAAGCGTTCCCGTCGCCTCCGAATCGGCCAAGCGACGACAGGATGAGTTTGCAAGCGAGTTCGGCTCGAAGATGTCCGCCGTTATCGGCATAGCCGGCGATCGCCGACATTCAGCTCTCGACTAGCGGGGCGCGGCGGTCATTCAGGACTTGTTAGTCGTGCCGGGTCCGCCGACGTCATTTTTCCCAGACGGCAGCCGCGCTTCCGCGGATCCGGCATCGATCCGTCGCAATTCCGGAGTCGACCAAGCCGCGCGATGGCCTTTCGGT
>JBDSMA010000192.1:0-6175 GCA_039916085.1 Sphingomicrobium sp. | reverse complement strand
TTGATCGGCGCCGGCAATATCGGCTCGATCGTCGCCGCCCGCGCGCTCGGCCTCAAGATGAAGGTTGCCGCCTTCGACCCGTTCCTGACGCCTGAGCGCGCGATCGACCTCGGGATCGAAAAGGTTGAGCTCGACGACCTGCTTCGCCGCGCCGACTTCATCACGCTGCACACCCCGCTGACCGACCAGACCCGCGGCATCCTCAGCCGCGAGGCGCTGGCGAAAACCAAACCCGGCGTGCGCATCATCAACTGTGCGCGGGGCGGGCTGATCGACGAGGCGGCGTTGAAGGATGCGCTCGACAGCGGCCAGGTCGGCGGCGCGGCCCTCGACGTGTTCGAGACCGAGCCGGCAAAGCACTCGCCGCTGTTCGGCACCCCGGGCTTCATCTCCACCCCGCACCTCGGCGCCTCGACCAGCGAGGCCCAGGTCAATGTCGCGATTCAGGTCGCCGAGCAGATGAGTGACTTCCTCCTCCTCGGTGGCGTCACCAACGCCATCAACATGCCGTCGCTGTCGGCCGAGGAGGCGCCGCGCTTGCGGCCCTACATGGCGTTGGCCGAAAATCTGGGGAAGCTTGTCGGGCAGATCATCGGCGAGGACGTCCGCTCGGTATCGGTCGAAGTCGAAGGCGCTGCGGCGCAATTGAACCAGAAGCCGATCACCGGGGCGGTGCTGGCCGGGCTGATGGGCACCTATTCGCAGACCGTGAACATGGTTAACGCGCCCTCGCTGGCCAAGGACCGGGGACTCGACGTGCGCGAAATCCGCCATGACCGGGAAGGCGATTACCACACGCTGGTCGCGGTCAGCGTAGAGACGTCGAAGGGGCCGCGGCGGGTCGCGGGAACGCTGTTCGGCAATTCCGGCCCCCGGCTGGTCGACATTTTCGGGGTCGAGGTCGAGGCCGAACTGGAAGGCTCGATGATCTATCTCGTCAACACCGACGCGCCGGGCTTCATCGGCAAGCTCGGCACCGCGCTGGGCGAAGCGGGGATCAACATCGCCACCTTCAACCTCGGCCGGCGCGCGGCTGGCGGAGAAGCTGTCGCGCTGATCGCGGTCGACGGCGATGTGCCGCAGGCGGTCGTCAAGACCCTGTGCGCGCTCGCCGGCGTTCGCGAGGTGGTGCCCCTGAAATTCTGATCGGGTGGCGCCCGATCGTCCTTCGATGCGTTCGGACGCAATGTTCCATAGGTTGAAAACACTGCTCGTGCCGTTGGCCATGCTCGCGGCGCTTCCGTCGATTGCCCTGGGCCAGGACGACATAGCGGTCAGCCCGAACATCGAGCAGGCCGAATATTTCCGGCATAGCCTCGCGCCCGAACGAGCCGCGCCGGGCGGCGATCTGACGATGGTCTATTTCATGGATTATCAATGTCCCGCGTGCCGGCGTTACACTCCGGACGTCTCCCGAGTGCTGAACCGGGATCGCCGAATCCGGGTGATCTATCGCGACACCCCGATCTTCGGTCCGCGATCGAACGAGGCAGCTCGAGTCGCGATCGCTTCCCAATTCCAGGGCAAGCATGAAGCCATGCACGCCGCGCTGATGGCGACCAAGTTGCCGCTCGACGACATCGCGCTTCGTTCGGCCGCGGATTCGTCCGGCGTCGACTGGCCGCAGCTGCAGCGTGACCTGTCGTTACACGGCGCGCAGATCGACGCACTGATCGCCCGCAACCTCGAACTTGCCGAGGCGGCGGGAATTTCGGGCACGCCGGGTTTCATTATCGGCCAGACCCTGTCCGACGGCGCGCTCAATGAGGCCCAGTTGAAGACCGCAATCGCCGACGCGCGTGCGGCGCAGGAACGACCACGACGCAAGCCGGATCCCGCGACGCCCAAACAGATCGTCGAACAGCCGGCAGCCGCCGCGCCGGAACTGGCGGCATCAGCGGCAACAGCGGCAACAGCAGCGAAAAACCCGTCTGCCACCGGCCCGGCGGCGCCTATGTTCAAGAAGTCCGAGCCTGTCGAAAAGCCGCCCGCGGCCGCATCGCCTATCCGGTTTTCGTGGCTATGGCTGATACTGGCGACAGTCGGCGTCGGCGCCTTGGGCTTCGCTGTATCCCGCCGTCGGCGTGCCGGTTGACGCGGCTAGCCGGCGAGCTGCCAAGGCCGGCGCCCCGGCCCACATCGCTGGACGCTTCGCTCTTCAAGCAATAGAGGGCGCGGCGGACTCTTAGGGGACAGGAATTGGGCAACGTCACCGTGATCGGCGCTCAGTGGGGCGACGAAGGCAAGGGCAAGATCGTTGACTGGCTCGCCAGCCGCGCCGACATGGTGGTCCGCTTTCAGGGCGGCCACAATGCCGGGCATACGTTGGTCGTCGGCAACCAGACCTACAAGCTGTCGCTGCTGCCGTCAGGCATCGTCCGCGGGACGCCGTCGGCGATCGGCAATGGCGTGGTACTCGATCCGTGGGCGCTGAAGACCGAGATCGCGAAATTGTCGGCGCAGGGCGTGGCGATCACGCCCGATATACTGATGATCGCCGAGACCTGCCCGCTGATCCTGCCCATCCACCGCGACCTCGACGCGCTGCGCGAGGACGCCTCGGGCGCGGGCAAGATCGGCACCACGCGGCGCGGCATCGGCCCCGCCTATGAAGACAAGGTCGGCCGCCGCGCGATCCGCGTGTGCGACCTCGCCCACCTCGATTCGCTCGACCCGCAACTCGACCGGCTGTGCGCTCACCACGACGCACTCCGCGCCGGGTTCAACGAGCCGCCGGTCGATCGTGCGCGGCTGATGCGCGACCTTGCCGACATCGCCGGCTTTGTCCTGCCTTTCGCCCGGCCGGTGTGGCGCGATCTCGACGAGGCCAACCGCCGCGGCAAGCGCATCCTGTTCGAAGGCGCGCAAGGCGTGCTGCTCGATGTCGATCACGGCACTTACCCGTTCGTCACCTCGTCCAACACCGTCGCCGGGACAACCGGCCCGGGCAGCGGCATGGGACCGTCGGCAGCCGGCTTCGTGCTCGGCATCGTCAAGGCCTACACCACCCGCGTCGGCTCGGGGCCATTCCCGACCGAGTTGGAGGATGAGATCGGCCAGCGACTTGGCGAGCGCGGCCATGAATTCGGCACGGTCACCGGGCGCAAGCGCCGTTGTGGCTGGTTCGACGCGGTGCTCGTCCGTCAGTCGGCGGCGGTTAGCGGCATTACCGGCATCGCGCTGACCAAGATCGACGTACTCGACGGGTTTGACACGGTTCGCATTTGCACCGGCTACCGCATCGGCGACACGATTTACGATTATTTCCCGGCCCACGCCGCGGACCAGGCCCAGGTCGAGCCGATCTACGAGGAAATGGACGGGTGGAACGGCACCACTGCCGGCGCGCGCTCATGGGCCGATCTTCCCGCGCAGGCGATCAAATATGTCCGCCGCATCGAAGAACTGATCCGCTGCCCGGTGGCGCTGGTCTCGACCTCGCCCGAGCGCGACGACACCATCCTGGTTCGAGACCCATTCGCCGGTTGATTGCGAAAGCGCTCCTTGCCTCTTTTCATCGCCGGATTTGCGGCTAGTGTCCGCGGCTGATCGATCGAGGGGGCAAGGATGACCAAGCGAGCAATTTATCGGGCCGGCGTGGCGATGGCCGCGTGGCTATCGGTCGCGGCGGTCGCCCAGCCGGTGAGCATCGTTCAGCCGGGCGCACCCGGTAGTCCGGGAAAACTGCTGACCGCCGCCGAGGCCTCGCGCATCGCCAACACCGGCTTCACCGCCGCCGACGTCGCCTTCATGCAGATGATGATCGTCCACCATCAGCAAGCGGTGACCATGGCGGCGCTGGCTCCGTCGCGTACCAACAACCCCCAATTGCTGACCGTCGCCAGTCGAATCACCGCGTCGCAAAAGGACGAGATGCAGTTCATGCGCGACTGGCTGAGCCAGCGCGGCGCCTCCGTCGCAATGCCCGCGATGGATCATGGCGCCATGGCCGGGATGGCGATGGATCATACGGGTCCGACGATGAAAGGCATGGCGACGCCAACGCAGATGGCTGCGCTCGCCGCCTCGAAGAGTGCGGCGTTCGATCGCCAGTTCCTCGACCTGATGATCGCCCACCATCGCGGCGCGGTCGATATGGTCGACAACCTGTTTCGCCAGCCGGGTTCGGCGTTCGACCCCGTCCTTTATCAGTTCGCGACCGATGTCAGCAACGAGCAGACGGCCGAGGTCAAGCGCATGGACAGCTTGCGGGGGACTTTCTCGGGCGACCCGCGCGTCGATTTGAAGCCCGGCTTCGCCACCGCCGGCGAAGCGATTTCGAACCTCGAGAAGATCGCCTCGCTGCCCAAACCGGCCGGCTTTTTTGACCCCGCCAACCCGGCCGGCCTGCCGCCGCCCAAGGCGAAAAAGGGTGCCAAGCCGGGCGACGCGCCGAAACCCGGCGATGCCAAGGCCGACGGCGTCGAATGGTCCGACCGCGGGCCTTTATTGAGCTTCGCGCAAACCGACATGGCCTTCGCCGGTGACCGCCTTTTTGTCGGCAATTATCATGGGTTCAACATCTATCGCCTTGGCGCCAACGGCGTGCCGGTGCAAATCAGCTCGGTCGTCTGTCCCGGCGGCCAGGGCGATGTCTCGGTGGTTGGCAATCTGCTGCTGATGTCGGTCGAACAGGGCCGCGGGCGGGTCGACTGTGGACTGCAGGGCGTCAGCGAAGACGTCAGCCCGATGCGCTTTCGCGGTCTGCGCATCTTCGACATTTCCGACATCACTCGCCCGCGCCAGGTCGGGCAGGTGCAGACGTGCCGTGGATCGCACACCCATTCGGTAGTCAAGGGCCCCGAAGGCGACGGCAAGATTCTGGTCTATAATTCAGGCACCGCGGGCGTTCGCAAGGGCGAGGAACTGGCCGGCTGCGTGGGTAATGTGCCGGGCGATAACCGCACCGCCTTGTTCCGCATCGACATAATCGAAATCCCGGTCGCCAACCCGGCCGCTGCGCGAATCATCGCCAGCCCAGGCGTCTTCGCCGACGAGAAAACGGGCCGCCTCGCCGGCTTGTCGATGGGCGGCAAGCATGGCGACGACACGCAGGAGGGAAGCGCCACCGACCAGTGCCATGACATTACCGTCTTCCCGACCCGCAAGCTCGCGGCGGGCGCCTGTTCGGGCAACGGCATCATCTTCGACATTGCCGACCCGCGCCATCCCCGGCGGATCGACGTCGTCAGCGACCCGGGCTTCGCTTACTGGCACTCGGCGACCTTCAACAATGACGGCACCAAGGTGCTGTTCACCGACGAATGGGGCGGTGGCGGCCGGGCGCGATGCCGCAGCTACGATCGCCGCGATTGGGGGGCCGACGCCATCTATGACATCGAGGGTGGCAAGCTGACCCGTCGGGGCACCTACAAGCTCCCCGCGCCACAATCGGAACAGGAAAATTGCGTCGCCCACAACGGCTCGATCATCCCCGTCCCGGGGCGCGATATCATGGTCCAGTCATGGTATCAGGGCGGCATCTCGGTGTTCGACTTCAGCGACAGCAAGCGGCCGACCGAAATTGCTTACTTCGATCGCGGCCCGATCGACGCAACCCGGCCGAGCCTCGGCGGCTATTGGTCGAGCTATTTCTACCGCGGCCGCATCTACGCCACCGAAATCGCTCGCGGGCTCGACGTCTTCGCGCTGAAGCCGAGCCTCACGCTCAGCGCCAACGAAATCGCCGCCGCCGCGCTCGCCGACCAGGGCGGAGTGTTCAACCCGCAGCAGCAATATCCGGTCACCTGGCCAGCCGAGCCGGTCGTCGCCCGCGCCTACATGGATCAGTTGCGGCGCGCCGGCACCCTCGACGCGGCGCTCGACCAGCGCCTCGGCGCCGCGCTGACGGCGGCCCAGTCCCCGCTCGACGCCCGCGCCAAGGACAAAGGACTGGCCGGTCAGCTCCGCACCTTGGCCAGCGCCGCCACCGCCCTCCCCGACCCCCGCCGCGCCGCCGCGCTGGCAGACGTGCTGAAGGCGATGGCGGGACGGTTGGACTAGAGTTGGGTTCCCCTGCGAAGGCAGTGGTCCAGTCCCTGCCGCAGGCAGCGTCCAAAGCGCTGGACTTGGCCTGTCTTCGTGGAAATGCCGGCGTTAAACCGTCGCGATATCCGGCGCGTCTTCGGCCTTCATGCCGACGACGTTGTAGCCCGCATCGACGTGGTGAATCTCA
>JBDSMA010000191.1:0-1509 GCA_039916085.1 Sphingomicrobium sp. | reverse complement strand
GCGTGACGGAAATTATCTGGCCGCCGACAGGGTCGAATGGAACCGCAAGACCGGCCAGGTTATCGCCGACGGTTCGGTCGTGATGGTCTCGCCGGAGGGCAACCGGCTGGTCGGCGACCATGTCGTGTTGACCGACAGCCTGCGCGACGGAACGGTCGACAATCTGCTCGTCGTGCTCGACAGCGGCGGCCGCATCGCCGCAGGGCACGCAACGCGTAACGGCACGGTGACGACGTTCGAGGACGCGGTCTATTCCGCCTGCCCGGTCGTTGGCGCCAAGGGTTGTCCGAAAGAGCCGAGCTGGTCGATCAGCGCCGCGCAGGTCATTCAGGATCCGGCGCACGCGCGGATCCGCTTCCGCGGCGCCCGGCTCCACATCTTGGGCATCACTTTGCCTTTGCTGCCGATCTTCTCGGTCAACGACGGCAGCACACGCGGCGGGGCGACCGGCGCGCTGGTACCCGACATCAGTTTCTCGCATTCGAACGGGTTCGAAGTCAGCCTGCCTTATTATTTTCGGTTCGCTTCAAATCGCGATCTGACCGTCACGCCCCACCTTTACACCAACAACGTTCCGGGCGTCGAAGCGCGGTTCCGCGACCTCAACAGGTTGGGCGCCTTCCAGGTCGGCGCCTTCGTTACCTACGGACAGATCGAGCAAACCAGCACGACCGTCGTCGGGCCGGTCAACCACGGCATCCGGGCTTACTTCGAAGCCAATGGCAAGGCTCAGTTCAGCCCAGCGTGGCGGCTCACCGGATCGCTCAGGTTCGCGACCGACAAGACCGTTACCCGCCGCTACGACCTGACCCGCGACGACCGGCTGCGCAACTTCCTCGATCTCGAGCGGATCACGCCCAACAGTTATCTGACGATCGCCGGCTGGGCGTTTCAGGGCCTGCGCGTCGACGATATTCAGAAACGCATTCCGATCGCGCTGCCGGCAATCGACGCACGGTTCAAGATGCCCGGGCCGTTGCTCGGCGGAACAGTCGAGCTCCAGGCCAACAGCCTCGCCATTTTGAGGATTGAGGGGCAGGACACGCAGCGCGCCTTCGCCGGGGCGCGTTGGGACCTGCGCCGCATTACCAGGCTGGGTCAGGAACTCGATCTCACCGCCTACGCCCGTGCGGACGTTTATCACACCGACAATTCAGCTGCGACGACGGTTGCCATCTACCGGGGGTTGGACGGGTGGCACTACCGGGGGATCGCCGCACTGGCCGCCGACCTCAAGTGGCCACTGATCGGATCCGCGCTCGGCGGGCTCCAGCGCTTCACGCCACACCTTCAACTGGTGCTGACCCCGCCGACCAGCAATCTGTCCATCCCCAACGAAGACGCGCGCTCGATAGAACTTGAAGACAGCAACCTGTTCGCCCTCAACCGCTTCCCCGGATACGACCGGTGGGAGGACGGGTCGCGCATTACCTATGGTGCCGAATGGGCACTCGATCGGCCCAACTGGGCCGTCGATGCCGTCATCGGCCAAAGTTATCGCCTGACCCG
>JBDSMA010000190.1:0-1761 GCA_039916085.1 Sphingomicrobium sp. | reverse complement strand
CATTGACCTTGGTCGTGCCGCTATCGCGCGCCGTGCTCGCCGCAGACGACGAGCATGACCTCGATCTGTGGGTTCGCGCCGAACCCGATGGCGACGGGGTTACCATCCGTATCGAGCGCTGGAGCCAACGCGCGCCGACTCCGCCGCGCCTCGCGCTGGTCAGCAGCAATGGCGAACCCGAGGAACCCGAGGCAACAAGTCCGCGCGACGCCGATCTGCTCCACTGGGCGACCGATGCCGAACTTCATTTCACCCGCCTGTCGCCCGCCCTTGCCGCTTTGCTTGGCACCACCGAGGAGGCCGGCGCTGGCCAGCCACTGACCCGCCTGTTTCGCCTGATGGAGGATGACGACGGGCGCATGCCGTTGCTTGCCGCGCTCGCCGCGCGCGAGGAAATGCTCGGCCAGCGCGCCCAGCCGCGCTCAAACCCATCCGAAGAATTGCGCCTGTCGGCCCAGCCGATGCTCGACCCCGACGGGCGCTTCACCGGCTTCACCGGGCGCGCCGTGCGCGAGCATGAGCCGGCCGATGCCGCCGCGCCCCCGCCGCCCGAGGAAACGCTGCTCATCGACCCGGCCCTCGACGAGGCCCTGCGCTCGCCGCTCGACCGCATCATTTCCGCCGCCGATCATATTGTGGAGCGCACCGACGGGCCGCTGCGCAGCGATTACGCCAGCTATGCCGGCGACATTGCCGCGGCCGGCCGGCATCTGCTGTCGGTGATCCGCTCGATGACGGAGGACGCCTCGATCGGCGCGTCGAGCGTCGACATGGCCGCGGTCGTCAGCGAAGCCGTCGGGCTGGTCGAACCGGCGGCCGAAGCGGGCAAGGTCGAAATCGAGGTTGACCGGCCGGAATTGCGCATGATCGCCCGCGGCGAAGCGCGCGGCATCGTCCAGATTCTCGTCAATATTCTCGGTAACGCCATCCGTCATTCGCCGAACGGCGGCACGGTCGCGATCGTGTTCGAGTCCGCCGGAGGGAATATCGCGGTGACCGTCGCCGATCAGGGTCCCGGAATCGACCGCGCTGACCAGCAGCGCATCTTCGAACGCTATGAACGGGTCGGGACCGATCCCGACGGCGCGGGCCTCGGCCTCGCCATCTCGCGCCGCCTCGCCCGATCGATGGGCGGCGATATCGCGCTCGAAAGTGCGCCCGGCGAGGGTGCCCGCTTCACGCTCGTGCTGCCCGCCGCCTAACGCTCGCCGACTGGCACATAGTCGCGCTGGGTCGCGCCGACGTAGAGCTGGCGCGGGCGGCCGATCTTCTGTTCCGGGTCGGAGATCATCTCGTTCCACTGCGCCACCCAGCCCACTGTGCGGGCAATCGCGAACAGGACGGTGAACATCTCGGTGGGGAAGCCGATCGCATTCAAGATCACGCCCGAATAGAAATCGACGTTGGGATAAAGCTTCTTGTCGATGAAATAAGGGTCGTTGAGCGCGATATGCTCGAGGGCCTTGGCGACATCGAGGACGGGATCGCTCTTGCCCAGTTCCTTGAGTACCGCGTCGGCGGTCTGCTGCATGACCTTCGCTCGCGGGTCATAGTTTTTGTAGACGCGGTGGCCGAAGCCCATCAGCCGGAACGGGTCGTTCTTGTCTTTGGCGCGCGCGATGTAGGCCGGGATATTCTTCACGTTGCCGATCTCGCGCAGCATGTTCAACGCAGCTTCGTTGGCCCCGCCATGGGCCGGACCCCACAGGCAGGCGATGCCCGCCGCGACGCAGGCGAACGGGTTGGCGCCCGACGATCCCG
>JBDSMA010000189.1:0-2355 GCA_039916085.1 Sphingomicrobium sp. | reverse complement strand
TGACGATCTGAAACCCGGAATAAAGTCGGTAAGCGTGGATCGCCGCCGCCAGCAGAAACATCAGTGCCGCGATCGTTGTGAACGGCTTCACTTGTGCGTTCATGGCTTCTCTCCCTCCCGCCAAATTAGCACCATCGGTCAGAATCAGCGATTCCCGGCTATTCAGTCGCCGTCGAACCTCACCAGGCCTATGGCCTCGATCCCTTCTGCTTCCAACGCCGCCGCCCCGCCGAGGGCCGGCAGATCGATGAGGAAGCGGGCGCCGGCGATTGTGCCCCCGACCCGCCGCACCAACCGCGCCGCGGCCAGCGCGGTGCCGCCGGTGGCGATCAAATCGTCGACGATCAGCACGCGCGCGCCGGGCGAGCAGGCGTCGATGTGCATCTCCAATCGGTCGGTGCCATATTCGAGTGCATAATCCTCGGCGATCGAAGCGCCCGGCAGCTTGCCGTGCTTGCGGATCAGCAGCAGCCCGGCACCGAGCCTGACCGCCAACGCGCCGCCGATGGCGAAGCCGCGCGCCTCGATTCCGGCGACAAGGTCGATGGGTGCGTCAACGGTGGCGGCCAGCGCCTCTACGGCGGCGGCCAAGCCATGCGCGTCGAGTAGCAGCGTGGTAACGTCGCGAAACGCGATCCCCGGCCTGGGAAAGTCGGGGATGGTACGGACCAGCGCCTTCAATTCGTCAGCACCGCTCCGGGCCATCTTCCTAGACCCGCGGCGGCATCCCGGCCTTGGCCTTGGCCCGCGTGCGCTTGGCCTTGTTGGCGGGATCCAGCGGCCCCTTCAGGGCCACCTTGCGCTTCGCCGACGCCCAGATGTTCTGATAAGACATATAGCCAAGGATGGTGCCAATCAGCAGGAAGATCACCACCGCGACCCCCGCCCGGTGACGGTTCTCGAGCTTCGGCTCGGCGGTCCACACCAGGAAGGCGGCGACGTCCTTCGCCATCTGGTCGACGGTCGGCTTGGTACCGTCGCTGTAGGTCACCTGGCCATCGGCAGTCAGGGGCGGCGGCATTGCGAGGTTCAGATTGGCGAAATAGGGATTGTAGTGAAGCGATGCCGGGGTTTTGGACGCCGGGAATTGCTTGAGCAGCGAGGCCGGCTGGTTCTGATAGCCGGTCAGCAGCGAATAGACATAGCTCGCCCCGCCTTCGCGCGCCTTGGTCATCAACGACAAATCGGGCGGAAGCGCATTATTGTTGGCGGCGCGGCCAGCCGTCTCATTGGCATAAGGACTTGGGAAATAATCAGACGGGATCGCTTTGCGGGTTGCCGGCTCGCCCGTCTCGGGGTTGATCGACGGCACTTCGGTTTTGAAGTCCGAAGCGTATTTCTTCACTTCGGCTTCGGTATAGCCAAGCTCGCGCAGGTCGCGGAAGGCGACCAGCTTCAAACTGTGGCAGCCCGAGCAGACCTCGGTATAGACCTGCAGCCCGCGCTGCACCTGCTGCCGGTCGTAACGGCCGAACGGGCCGTCTGAAGCCAGCGGTAACTCGCGCGGCTGCTTATGATAGAGATGCTCGGCGGTCACCTCGGGCGGCGCGCGGAAATAGGAAATCGCTCCCGACGCGAACGAGAACAGCATCACCAGGACGAACCCGATGCCGACGAAAAATCCGATGATGCGGACCATGTGCCCCAAGTCCCCTTAGTGAGCCGCCGCGGGCGCCGACTTGGCAAGCCCGTAAGGAGCGCTTTCCTCATCCTCGCCGTGAAGCACCGACGCCGTGATCGACGACGGCAGCGGCAACGGCCGCTCGAACTTTGAAATGAGCGGCAGGATGATCAGAAAATGCGCGAAAAAATAAGCAGCCGCGAGCTGGCCCAGCGCAGTATTTAGCGGAGTAAGCTCCGCCCCGCCGATATAGCCGAGCAGCAAGACATCGGCGACCAGTATCCAGAAGAAGCGCTTGAACACCGGCCGGTAATGGCCAGAGCGGACCGGCGAGCGGTCGAGCCATGGCAGAAAGAACAAGAGCAGGATCGACGAGAACATCGCCAGCACGCCCCACAGCTTCGCGGGAATCCAGAACAGGTTGAAGGTGCACGAGCGAAGGATCGCGTAGAACGGCCAGAAATACCATTCGGGGACGATATGCGCCGGTGTCGCAAGGGGATTGGCCGGGATGTAATTGTCCGGATGGCCCAGCGAGTTGGGCGCGAAAAACAGCACCGCGCAATAAATCAGCAGGAACAGGGCGGCGAACCAGCCATCCTTGGCGGTGTAGAACGGATGAAACGGCAGCGTGTCTTTCTCGTCTTTGACATCGACCCCGGTGGGGTTGCCCGAGCCCGGGATGTGGAGCGACCAGATGTGGAGAATGACCACCCCGAAAATGACGAACGGCA
>JBDSMA010000188.1:0-2270 GCA_039916085.1 Sphingomicrobium sp. | reverse complement strand
CCAAGCTCGCCGCCGGGCGGCTCAAGGCCAAGGGCGCGATGGACGCGGTGCTGATCGCCGACAATGGACGGATCGCCGCACTGGCCGCGCCGATGCTGCCCGGCTCGGTCAAGCTGATGGGGACGGACTTATGGGCGAGCGACAAGCTGCTGGGTAAGACGCCGGCACTGCGTGGGGCATGGTACGCCGCCGCGCCCGACGGGCGTTTCGCCCAGCTCAGCACGCGCTATCGTGCGCGCTACGGCAAAGCACCCTACCGGCTCGCCAGCCTTGGTTACGATGCGGTGCTGCTGGCGGTCCGGTCATCGCGGAGTTGGCCGATGGGCCGGCCGTTCCCGGCGCGGACGTTGCTCGCGCGCGATGGCTTTGCCGGAGTCGACGGCAATTTCCGTTTTGGCGGCGACGGCATCGCCGAGCGCTTGCTCGAAGTCCGCGAGGTAACGCCGACGGGAACCAGCGTGGTCGCCAGGGCCGGCACCGCGTTTTAGGCGGATCGCCGCTGTTAGGCGGCGATTTCCAAGAGGATCGAATCGAGCAGCAGCCGGCCCGCTTCGGTGGTGCCGATGCGGTCGTCCGAGCGCCACATCAGGCCATGGCCGGTCATCCGATCGACGGCGCCGTGATTGACCAGTGCGGCAGGCTCGATGCCCTCGGCGAGGCGTAGCCCCATGACCAGCGCTTCACGTGCCGCCTCGGCTTGGGTCAGCGCCTCCTCCTCGACAAGGCCGTGGCCATTGCGCGCGACGGCCGCGAGGAAGTTCTCCGGTTTCTTGTGGCGGACCGTCCGCATCCCCCCGCGCCGGCCGTGCGCGCCAGGGCCGACCCCGGCGTAATCGCGGTAGCGCCAGTAAGCGAGGTTGTGGCGGCTTTCCGCGCCGGGACGGGCGTGATTGGAGATTTCATAGGCGGGCAGGCCGGCGGCGGCGGTGCGCGCCTGGGTCAGCTCGAACAGCGCCGCCGACCTCTCGGCATCGAGCGGGGTGAACTCTTGTCTGGCGACCATCGAGGCGAAGCGCGTGCCGGGCTCGATCGTCAGTTGGTAGAGCGAGAGATGCTCGGTGCCGAGGCCGAGCGCGCGGTCGAGCGACTTGCTCCACTCCGCTTCGTCGTCGTCGGGAAGCGCATAGATCAGGTCGAAACTGACCCGGCCGACTGCCGACTGCGCGGCCTCGAGCGCGCGCAGCCCCTCATCCGCCGAATGCGCGCGGCCGAGGAAGGCGAGGGCAGCGTCGTTGAAATTCTGCAGGCCCAGGCTGATGCGGTTGACCCCGGCACTGGCCAGGTCGGCAAACTTCGCCGCCTCGGCGCTGTTCGGATTGGCTTCGAGCGTGATCTCGACGTCATCTGCGGCGGGCCAGTGCTGACGTGCCGCGGCGATCACCGCCGCGACCGTCTCCGGGTCCATCAGCGATGGCGTGCCCCCGCCGAAGAAAATCGAGGTCAAGCGATGGCTTGGGAGCACCGCCGCTTCATGCGCCAAGTCGGTCAGCAGCGCAGCGCGCCACGCGTCCTGATCGACCGCGTCGCGGACATGGCTGTTGAAGTCGCAATAAGGGCATTTGGAGACGCAGAACGGCCAATGGACGTAAAGCGCGAGCGCTCGCCCTTCCGCTGGCGGTAGGGGAGTCATCATCCCAACGCCGATACAAGTTTCCGAAACGCCACCGCACGATGGCTGATGGCGTGCTTTTCGGCAGGCTCGATCTCGGCAAACGTTTTGTTCATCCCGGCGGCGACGAACATCGGGTCATAGCCAAAGCCTTTGTCCCCGCGCGGCGGCCACACCAATTTGCCGAGCACTCTGCCCTCGAAACTCTCGATCGCCCCGTCGGGCCAGGCGAGCGACAAAGCGCAAGTGAAATGGGCGTCGTGGCCGGCGTCGGGCCCGGCGGCCTCGACCTCGCGCCACACCCGCTCCATCGCATGGCCGAAATCACGATTTCCAGCCCTGTCTTCAGCCCAGCGGGCCGAGTGAATCCCGGGTTTGCCGTGAAGCGCATCGACGCTCAGCCCGCTGTCGTCGGCGAGTGCGGGGAGGCCGCTTAAATCGGCGCTGGCGCGGGCCTTCAATTCGGCATTGTCGACGAAGCTGACCCCAGTCTCTTCGGGTTCGGGCAGGTCGAGCTCGGCCGCGCCGACGCATTCGATGCCGTGCGGCGCGAGCAATTCGCGAATCTCGCGCAGCTTGCCGTCATTGTGCGTGGCGATGACCAGCTTCGGCCCAATCGCCTTCACCGGCCCGTGGCCTTCAATTGCGCCGCGAAAATGGT
>JBDSMA010000187.1:0-5280 GCA_039916085.1 Sphingomicrobium sp. | reverse complement strand
GATAGGCCGCATCGCCGCCGAAATAAGTCCAGCTTCCGTCCGATTTCTTCAGCGGCCGGTCCTGGTCGTCGCCGAAGCGCGTCGAGCGGAACAGCGTCAGCTCGACCGGCTCCCACTCTTCAATCGTTTCGCCCTTGGGCGCTTCGAGCACGCCCTGATAGACCAGCCCCTTGGCCGCGAGGTCGGCCATCGCCCGCTCGGGCGCGCCCGCCGCCTGAAGCTCGGCCTCCGACGCGAACACATCATGGTGAATATCGAGCAAAGCCAGATCGGTGCGGATCAGGTCGAGCATCGCCGCCACCGTGCGGCGCTTGAACAGGTCGAGCCATTCGCTCTCGGGCGCGGTGGCGTATTGGCCGCCATATTCGGACGCGAGCGCCTCGCCGACCGGGACCAGATAATCGCCGGGGTAAAGGCCCTCCGGAATCTCGCCAACGGCTTCGCCCAGCGCTTCGCGGTAGCGCAGGTGGGCCGATCTGGCGAGCGTGTCGACCTGGCTGCCGGCGTCGTTGACATAATATTCCTTGGTGACGCGAAATCCGGCCGCCTCGAGCAGCTTCGCCAAGGCGTCGCCGACCACCGCGCCGCGGCAATGGCCCATGTGCATCGGCCCGGTCGGGTTGGCCGAGACATATTCCACATTGACCCGCTCGTTATTGCCGATCGTGCTGAGGCCGTAGCGCTCGCCTTCAACCAGTAAGGTGGCGAGTTCGTCGCGCCAGGCGTCCTCGGCGATGCGCAGGTTGAGGAAACCCGGCCCGGCGATCTCGACCGCGGTGACGCCGGGAAGCGCTTCGAGCTTGGGCGCGATCAGCGCGGCCAGCGCGCGCGGGTTGGTTCCCGCCGCCTTGGCCAGCACCATCGCGGCATTGGTCGCGAGGTCGCCGTGGCTCGGATCGCGCGGCGGCTCGACCGCGACCGCCTTGCGGTTCAAACCGGACGGCAGCGCGCCGTCGGCGACAAGGGCCTCAAGCGCGCCATCGAGCAGCGCGGAATAGCGGGCATAAAGTGACATGCAGCGCCCCTAGCGCAGGTCGCGCGGCGCGTCACGTTTTGCGGCGCGAGCGATCGATCAAGCGCGCCGATCAGGGAACAGGATTGACGATGTCCGTATCGGATCCAGCCCGAAGTGCCGCGCAAGCGAGTCCGTTATGAGGACGTCCAGATCCATTGTCGGCTTGAGGTCGCGCCCGTCATAAAGCGCTTGCGGCGCCAAGCCGGGCCAATCGGCCATCACCCTGCCGCCCGTCACAGCCCCGCCGAGGATCATCGCGAGCGCGCCGGTGCCATGATCCGTGCCCCCGGTGCCATTGGCGCGCGCGGTGCGGCCGAATTCCGTGGCGACGATGACCATAGTGTCGCGCCACGCTGGCCCAAGCCCGGACTTCAGCGCCGACAGCAGTGAATCAAGCCCGGTCAGCTGCGCCGTCAGCCGTCCGCGCTGGCCGTTGTGCGTATCCCAGCCATTGGTCTCGATCATCGCCACTCGAGCGCCGTCGGGGCCGCCAAGCAGCCGGGCCGCGAGCGTGCCGGCAGCGGCCGCACCCTTGGCGTCACCCGAATCTCCCGCTTTGGCCCGGGCGGCGAGCGCCTGATTCCACAGCGGACCTAGCTGGCGGTCCTGGGCGTACAGGTCGCCAATGCGGATCAGCAGGTCGTCGCTGGCGTCGGGTAGATTGGACGGCGCATAGGATTCAACCGGCACCGCACCGCGCAAGGCCAGCGGCACGGTCGGCGATAACGCCACCGCCTTGCCGCCATGAAGTTCGCCGAGCAGGCGGTTGATCCAGCCATCCTTGATCCGATACGCAGCCAAACCCCCGCTCTCGAGCACATTCTGCCCATCGAAATGCGAGCGGTCGCGGTAGGGCGACGCAACGGCGTGAACCAGCAGCGCTTCCTTCGCCGCATAAAGCTTGGCGGTCTGGGCCAGCGCCGGATGGAGCGTGAACATCGAATCCAGTTTCGTGCCGGTCGCGATGTCGGCGGCGAGATCGCCGCGCAGCCCGGCGTAGGCCGGGTCTCCCGTCGGAGCCAGGATGGCCAGACCGTCGGCGGCGCCGCGCTGAATGATGAAGACGAACCTTTTGTCCCCGCTCTCCGCCCCGGCAGCGAACGCCAGATGCGGATTCAAGCAAGCAGCAGAGACGGCCAGCACGCCGTTCGCGAGGAATTTTCGGCGATTGAACATTTCTACCTCCGCAACATTTCTGGGCTGGCAAGAAGCAAGGCAAGCCCGGTCGTCGGGCTTTCGGCCCGGGCGATTGCAGTCGCCGTCGCCGGTGCAAGCTGTGCGCCAAGCAAAACCGGCGCGAGGCTCCGCGCATCGACGGCGTTCGCTCGTTCGGCGATGCGCTGCGCCGCCTCTACCCTGCGGACCAGCGCGTCGGGACCGGCCCAGGACGCCGCGTCATCGTCCCACCCGGCCGGCGATGGCGGCATCCACACCGGTTGCCCGAGCTGATTCAACAAAGCGACCGCCGGCAGCGGCTGGACCTCGCGCGTCCCGACTGCGCGCAACGAGGCCACGGTCCAGTCCCACGGACTGCGGAACTTTGGCTGCGTCTCGTCCCATGCCTCGGGGCTGGCAATCAGCGCGCGATAGACAGTGGGCAAGTCGCCCCCGCTGGACAAGAAGGCGCGTTCGAGCCGCGCCACCATGGCCGGCGGCGGATCGTCAGCAGCGAAATGCCGGCTGAGCTTGGTCGCGACATGTCGCGCGGTCGCGGGATGGACTGCGAGCATTTCAAGCACGGCGCGGGCCTGGCCCTCCCCGCCCTCGGCAAAACGCCTGCCAAGGATGGTCCGCGCGCCCGGCTCATGAAGCGCATCGACAAAGCTAAAGTCACCCGGATTGCCGGTAACGAACCGCGCGCCGGGCCCGCGCCCGACACCGGCCACCGTCCAGCCGGTGAGGGCGCGGGCAAATTCGGTGACGTCGGCCTGATCGTAACCGGTGCGCACGCCCAGCGTGTGAAGCTCGAGGATTTCGCGCGCCAGATTTTCGTTGAGCCCGCGATTGGCGCCGCGCGCGGCGGCCCGCTGGCCAAGTGCGCTGTTGGGTCCGATCGACTGCGCCTGGTCCAGATAGAAGAGCATTGCTGGATGCTGCTCGGCAGCCAGCAGCATGTCGCCAAAACGGCCGGTGACATGCGGCCGAACCGCCTCCATTTCCAGCAGTCCGGCAAAACCGACGGTCGTTACTTTTTGCGCCGAAACCGCGAAGTGATTGGCCCAGAAATGGGTTATCCGCTCAAGGAAGGGCGTTGGCGTCGACAAGGCCGAGGCAAGGCGCGCACCGACCAGCCGGGCATAGCCGTCACGGGCCTCGCGCCGCGCCGCCTTGATCGCCGGATCGACCGCTGCCTTGGGCATCGCCGCCTTACTCATCATGGCGACCGACGGCGGTGACTCCTGCCGCGCATCGGCCTTGGCGGTACGGCGAAGTTCGTAGAAATCGGCCAGTTCCGTGGCGATGGCGGCGCGGCTGGGCAGGTTGGCAATGGCCGGCTGAAACCGGGCGATCTGGGCCACCGCCCAGCTGCGCGGATCACCAATGGAAACCGTCCCGTCGTCGCCTCGCGGGCCTAGGCCGAACCGGCTTTCGGCGAAGGTCGGACTGGTCATCGCGCTCTCCTCGGCAAGATCGCAGCCAAGCTAGGCCCCGCGCATGAACCACGAATGACCGCCGCAATCGCAGGCATCGCTAGTGTTCGAGGTGCCAAGACGCTAAGACAGGTCAACCCTCGCGGCGATCGCCGCGGCACTGCCGGTCGAATGGAGTCAGTCGTGACCCTGCATCGCTATCTATTGCTGGCCACCGCCTTGGCTGTCCCCGGCCTGGCCCAAGCGGCAAATCCCGCCCCGCCGCCTCCCCTCACCGCCGAGCACCGCCTGTCGGATGCGGAGATTGCCAAGGTTCTTGAGGCGGCGGCGGAGAAGCGCGAGGCAGTCGAGCAGAGGCAAAGCGAGAAGCGGCAGATCCATGGCGAAGTCGGTTTTTCAGTCGGAACCGGCGGCTACAGTTCGGTTTACGGCACCGCTGCCATTCCGATCCTCAACGACGGACTGGCCATCGTGTCGTTCGATTCGACCGACTTCGGCTCACGTGGCGGATGGGGCTGGCGCGGCCCGCGCTAGCCCTCGATCTCAGAACCGGTCGGGCAGGTTGACCGGGCCGATCAATTGTTCATGGCGGGCGATGGCAAACCGATCGGTCATGCCGGCGATATAATCGCCAATGCCCCGCAGACGGCCAACCTCCCCTTTCCCGCGCTGCCAGCCATCGGGCAAATGTTCGGGACACTCGCGGAAGCAAGCAGCGAGGTCGGCGACGATGCGCTGCGCCTCAATCCGGATCGCGGCCAGCGCCGGGCTGTCGTAGAGGTTGGCGTAAAGGTGGCGTTTCAGGGCGCGCTCCTCGACCTCGAGCCCAGACGAAAAGCCAACCAGTGGCACCCCTGCGGCGCGCACTTCGTCGAGCGTTTCGACCCCGGCCTCGGCGACGCGGCGGCGGGTTTCGGTGAGTACGTCACCGACCATCGTACCGATTCCGTCGCGGACGAGTGCCTTGGCCTTGCGCGCGGAGTCGAGGCCGGGATGGCGGTGATTAATGTCAGCCCAGTGGCGCGCGACGAACGGCACCTCAAGCAGTGCGTCAAGATCGAGAATGCCGGAGCGTAATCCGTCGTCGATGTCGTGATTGTCATAAGCGATGTCATCGGCGATGGCGGCGACTTGGGCCTCGAGGCCGGGGTAAGTGGACAGGCCGAGATCGAAGACCGCATTGGCCTCGGCTAGCGCCCACCCCGGCGCCGCGACCGGTCCATTATGCTTGGCGAGTCCTTCGAGGGTTTCCCACGTCAGGTTGAGGCCGTCGAAACCGGGATATGGGTTTTCCAGCGCCGTCACGAGCCGCAGTGTATGGGCGTTATGATCGAACCCGCCAGCGTCGGCGAGACAGCGCTGAAGCGCATCCTCGCCGCCATGGCCGAATGGCGGGTGGCCAAGGTCGTGGGCAAGGCACAGCGCCTCCGTCAGATCCTCGTTGAGGCCGAGCGCGCGAGCGATTGTCCGACCGATCTGCGCGACTTCGATGCTGTGGGTCAACCGAACTCGGAAATGATCGCCGTCGGGGGCGACGAACACCTGGGTCTTGTGGCGCAGGCGGCGGAACGCGACCGAATGGACGATCCGGTCCCGATCTCGTTCGTAAGCGCCGCGCTGAAACGCGTCGCGCGGGCCGCGCGGGCCGTCGGCGCGCTCGACATGGGCCCGGCC
>JBDSMA010000186.1:0-14974 GCA_039916085.1 Sphingomicrobium sp. | reverse complement strand
CTGCTGGTCGCGGCGGAGGCGCTGCGGCATGGCTTCACGGTTGACAGGATCCACCAAATCGCCGGGTTCGACCCGTGGTTCCTCGAGCGATTGCAGGAGATCGTCGCCGCCGAGGAGGAATTGCGCGACCAGGGTATCCCGCACGACACGGCGGGGATGCGGCGGCTGAAAGCGATGGGGTTTAGCGACAGGCGCCTCGCCGAGCTGGCGCTGCGATCGGCCCATGTCGAACGCGAGGCGAGCGAATATGCGGCGCGCGGATCGGGCATCGTCCACGACGCGCTGAAGGGGCTGACCGGCGGGGTGACCGAAGCCGAAGTGCGCGCCGCGCGCCTGAAGCTGGGCGTCAGGCCCGTGTTCAAGCGGATCGACAGCTGCGCGGCGGAATTCGACGCGGCGACGCCCTATCTCTATTCGACCTACGAGGCGCCCCTATTCTCCTCTGCAAATACGCTTGGCGAGCCCGAGGACGAGGCCGAGATTTCGGATCGCAGGAAGGTTGTCATTCTTGGCGGCGGGCCGAACCGCATCGGCCAGGGAATCGAGTTCGATTATTGCTGCTGCCACGCGGCGTTCGCGCTCAAGGACGCTGGGCTCGAGACGATCATGATCAACTGCAACCCTGAAACGGTGTCGACCGATCCGGAGACGTCGGATCGGTTGTATTTCGAGCCGCTGACCGGCGAGGACGTGCTCGAAATCCTCCACCGCGAGGCGGAGAAGGGCGAATTGCTCGGCGTGATCGTCCAGTTGGGCGGGCAAACGCCGTTGAAGCTGGCCGAGGAAATCCAGGCCGCGGGCTATCCGATCCTTGGCACCAGCCCCGACAGCATCGACCTCGCCGAGGACCGCGAGCGGTTCGCCAAATTGGTCGACAAGCTCGGCCTCAAGCAGCCCGCCAACGGCCTGGCGCGCAGCCGCGACGAGGCGATCACGGTGGCTACACGGATCGGCTATCCGGTGCTGCTGCGGCCGAGCTACGTGCTCGGCGGGCGGGCGATGGAGGTCGTCGACGGGCCCGAGCAGCTCGATCATTATATTGCCACGGCGGTCCAGGTGTCGGGCAATTCGCCGGTGCTGATCGACCGCTACCTGCGCGACGCGATCGAGATCGATGTCGACGCCATCTGCGACGGGAACGTCGTCGCGGTCGCCGGGATCCTCGAGCATATCGAGGAAGCCGGGGTCCATTCGGGCGACAGCGCCTGCTCGATCCCGCCCTACAGCCTGAGCCCCGCAATCATTGCCGAAATCGAGCGCCAGACCGAGGCGCTGGCGCTGGCGCTCAACGTCAAGGGGCTGATGAACATCCAGTTCGCGGTCAAGGAGGGGGCGGTTTACCTGATCGAGGTCAATCCGCGCGCCAGCCGCACCGTGCCGTTCGTCGCCAAGGCCATCGGAAGACCCATTGCGAAGATAGCGGCCCGCGTCATGGCCGGGGAACCCTTGGGCAATTTCGCGCCGATCGACCGCGACATCGGCCATATCGCGATCAAGGAAAGCGTATTCCCGTTCGCGCGCTTCCCGGGGACCGACCCGGTGTTGTCACCGGAAATGAAGTCAACCGGCGAAGTCATGGGAATATCTGATAATTTCGACATCGCCTTCGCCAAGTCGCAGATTGGCGGCGGGGTCATTTTGCCCGACGCGGGGACGGTGTTCATTTCGGTCAAGGACAGCGACAAGGCGCCTATCCTGCCGGCTGCGGCGAAAATGGCTGAGTTGGGCTTCCGGCTGATCGCGACCTCGGGCACCGCGGCTTATTTGGCGGAGAACGGCATTGCCGTGGCGGCGGTCAACAAGGTCGCGCAGGGCCGGCCGCACATCGTCGATCATCTGGTCGACGGGGAAGTGCAACTGGTGTTCAATACCACCGAAGGATGGCAGTCGCTGAAGGACAGCCAGGCGATCCGCGAGGCGGCGCTGAAGAACAAGGTGCCGGTCTTTACCACGGCGGCGGCGAGCCGGGCGGTAGCCAACGCGATCGGGGCGATGCGCGGTCATGCGCTTGAAGTCCGCTCTTTACAGTCCTATTATTCAGGGCTGAAATAGATTTTCATGACAACTCGCCCCGCGGTGCGCCACTAGCAAGGTTGGCGCCGGGGCGGTCTTTGCAAACGAAGGACGAGACCATGGCGAGCGACAAGGTGCCAATGCTGGCCGAAGGCTATCGCCAGATGACCGACGAGGTGAAGCGGCTCAAGCTGGAGCGGCCCGACATCATCGATTCGATCGAGGAAGCGCGGGCGCACGGCGATTTGAGCGAGAACGCCGAATATCATGCGGCCAAGGAGCGGCAAGGACAGGTCGAGGCGATGCTGGCCGACCTTGAGGACCGGTTGGCGCGTGCGCTGGTCATCGACCCGACCGAGCTTAGCGGCGACAAAGTGGTGTTCGGCGCCACCGTCACGCTGATCGACGAGGACAAGAAGAAAATCCGCTACCAATTGGTTGGCCAGACCGAAGCCGACGCCCGGGTCGGGCGGATCAGCTATAACTCGCCGCTGGGCCGGGCGCTGATCGGGCGGATCAAGGGCGACGAGGTCGAAGTCACCACCCCCGCCGGCGAGCGCTATTACGAAGTCGCCAAGATCGAGTTCGTCTGAAGCCCGCGGGCGCTTTGACGCGTTTTCGAAGCGCGACCGCGGTCATCGCCGCGCTGACCGCATTGGTGTCGCTTGCCGTGATGCTGACCGGGCGGGACAATGAAGCGGCGCTGGCCGCGGGGTTGATCCCGGCGCGGCTGAGCGGGTTGATGCCGATGGCAAACGCGGTGCCGGCGTTTCTCACCCCGCTGACCGCGACCCTGCTCCACGGCGGCGCGCTCCACCTCATTTTCAACCTGGTCATGCTGGTCTGGGTCGGAACCCAGCTCGAGCGGGTGCTGGGGCCAAAGGCGGTGGTCGCCTGCTATTTGGTTGGCGCATATGCCGCGGCCGGAACTCAGTGGTTGGTTGGGCCGGCATCGACCATGCCGATGATCGGCGCGAGCGGGGCGATCAGCGCCTTGTTCGGCGCTTATGCCTTGATGTTCGGCGAACCCAAGCAGGTGTTCGCCAACCGCACCGCCAACCGCGCGCTCCACGCCGCCTGGCTGCTTGCCGCGTGGATCGTGATCCAGTGGATGACGGCGCTACTCGCGGGCGGCGAAGGGATGCTGCTGGCGACCCCGGCGCACATCGGCGGGTTCATCGCCGGGCTGCTGCTCCAGCGGCCGCTATTGCTGTGGCGCTATCGCGGGGCGTGAGCGGAGGATTGCCCAAGGCGGACGGGGGACAGCCGAGACTCAGAACGGCTCAGTGTCGGATGGCCCACCTTCTTGATTCTTTCTTCAACCGGCACCGAAGAATGATGGCCGATATAGGCTTCCAGCGCCGCAAGATCCTCGCCCGCATCGCGCCGGTCGGTCCCTTCTCGCAAAACGGTAAAGCCGTCGCCGCCGCTGGCGAGGAAGCTGTTGGTGGCAATGCGGTAGGATGCGCCCGGATCGATCGGCCGGCCCGCCAGGGTCATCGCAACAACACGGTCCCCAGGCACCCGCGTGAGGTCATAGGCGAAAACGAACCCCGCCGATGGCAGGAGCATATACCGTTCCGGCGTCGCCCGCCCGTCGGGGCCGCCGAACTGCTGTTCGAGGAGGCGCTTCAGCTGTCGACCGCTCAGCGTCTGGACGACGAGCCCATTGCCGAACGGCTGAAGCGCGAACAGCTGACCATAGGTCACCCGCCCGCCGGCCAGCGGCACGAGGTCGGTGCGCACACCACCGCTGTTCATGAACGCGATCTGCGCTCCTCCACGCGACCCCGGCCGGGTCCACTCGCGCTGGGCATCGGCGATCATTTCGCCCAACCGCTGCCCGCCGGCGGCGTCGGGGGTCGCGCTGATCGGTCCGGCGATATGCCCGACGGTGCGATCGGCAAGCGGCTTTGCGGCACGCCGGTATCGCTCGACCAGCGCCGCGACCTTTAAATCATCGACGCGAGACTGCGGCGGGTTGCGGCCGACCACCGCGAAGCTGGCCTGATCGTCGATCAATTCGCGGGTAGGGCGTGAAAAACGCAATCGGATATCAGATACCAAAGTGCCATATTTGCCGGCACTGGTCAGGAGCCGCGTCCTCCCCTGACCGGGGATTGGCACCCGGCAGCGATAGGCATTGTGCGTATGCCCCGACACGACCACTGCGATCGCCGGATCGAGCCGGGCCAGGATTGGCAGGATCTCGCCCGACAGGCCCGGACAGGCAGGATCATCGAAATTTCCCGTGGTGGCACCACCCTGGTGGATAAGCAGGACGATCGTGTCGGCGCCCTGCCGGCGCAGGCCTGGCACCAGCGCATTGGCGGTGCCGGCCTCGTCGAGGAAGGACAGGCCGGCAACTCCGCTCGGCGTAACCGATTGGGACGTTGCCTTCAGCGTCATCCCGATGAAGCCGATGGTGATCGGACCGAAACGGCGGATCGCGGTTGCCGGGAACAGCGTTTTGCCCTGCTCAGTGAGAACGTTGGCAGCGAGGAATTCGAACCGCGCTCCGCCGAACGGTTCGAGCGCGCATGGCTTGCGCCGCGTGAACGTCGCGCAGCCGCCGCGCTGCATTCGCAAGAGTTCGCCTTCACCCTTGTCGAATTCATGATTGCCGACGGCATTGAGCGACAGACCGGCCATGTTCATCGCGGTAATCGTCGGCTCGTCGAGGAACAGCGCCGAGATCAATGGAGAGGCCCCGATCAGGTCGCCCGCCGAGACGGTGATCGTATATGGTCGGCCGCGGCGCAGCTCGGCCAGGGTGCCGGCAAGCCTGACCACGCCGCCGGCCGAAATATCCGTGCCCGCCCCGCCGGATCCGGCGGCGTGGATAGTCAGGCCCGGCGGCTCGAGATTGCCGTGAAAGTCGTTGAAGGCCAGTATCTGTACTTCGATCGGCGCCGTGGCGGCAGTTGGCGCGAGCGCGGGAGCACATGAGCCGAGGCCGGAAGCACAAAGGCCGGCGACGATGGCGAAAGACCGGTTGTTCATTTGCGACCCTTTGAGCGCATGCTCGGCGCCGGGTCGAATGTCGCGTTGAGATAGGCCGCCAGCCGGATGCCGGCCCACTGTAACCGCCGGTTGACGATCGGCGTATTGCGATAGGCATAGTCATACCCAAGCTCGGGCGAGGTTGGATAAATCGTTTCGCGGATCGCTACACTTTCGCGAATCCAGTCACGCGGCTCGGCGTCCCACAGCGCGATGACGTCGTCGCTGCTGATGTGGCGGCGAAGCCGTGCCGCCAATTCGCTGAACGACAATTGCTGATCGTCGACCAGCGACGAATCCCACACCGCGTGGAGATTGGTCGGCTTGCCGAACCACGTCACCTTGACCTCGTTCGCGCCGCGGTCTCCGGGCCGGCCGGCGTGGAGCGGTTGATGCAGGTCGGCGACAATGTGGACGATGAAGCGTAGCGCCAGCTGGCGATCGGCCAGGCTCGACGCGGGGTTGCGGAGGATCTTGCGAAAGCGCTCGAGCGCGACCACCGCATCGCCTTCGCGCGGTGCACTGTCATAGACGGTCCCGCTTACCGTCACATAATGCCACGGCCCGGCGACCTTTTGCCAGAACGGCGCGGGATCAGCGCGCATCTCGTCGGGCCAGGTCGCGGCCTCGTCCAGGCTTTCGGGGCCGAAAATCTGTTCGATTCTGGCCCGGGTATAGCCGCTCAGATAGTGATCGGCGATCGCCGCCGCGACCCGGTGCCCGGTCTTACCCCACGCGAGGGCGGGCGAAGGTACGGCGAGAAATGCAGCGGCGACAAAGGCGGGAAGAAGCCGGGAAAAGCGCATTTTTGACTTCCATTTCAGATGGGTCGGCATGGGACTTGGCGGCAATTCGGGTCAAGTCGATGACAGTGCGACGAAATTTTCTTGATGGAAATTGTAATCCAGAAACCACAATCCGGCTCAAACTTGAACTGACTGACCGCTGTAACAGATTCGTCGTGGACTCGCCGGGGCCGCCGCCTCATTAAATGATTTCATCGAAGTTGGGGGAATTTCCGTGATCAAGCGCTTCTTACTCTGCTCCGCAGCGGCCGTTGTCGTGCCCGCCGCCGCCTTTGCCCAGTCGACCGGGACGGTTGAAACCGAAAAGGATACGATCGTCGTTACCGGCACCCGCGCAAATTCGAAGGGAACCGGCGGCATCGTCATCCAGGATACGACCAAGGCCAAGGGCCTGATCACCCAGGAATTCATCGCCAAGCAAAGCCCTGGCCAGTCCGTCCTCAACGCCATCAACTACATCCCGGGCGTGAACTTCACGAACAATGACGCCTACGGAACGTCGGGCGGCAGCATTCGCATTCGCGGCTTTGACGGCAACCGCATCAGCCTGACCTTCGACGGCGCGCCGCTCAACGACAGCGGCAACTATGCGATCTACTCCGGCCAGCAGCTCGACCCCGAACTGGTCGAGCAGGTCAACGTCAACCTGGGCGCGACCGACGTCGATTCGCCGACTGCGTCGGCGGCCGGCGGAACCGTCAACTACCGTTCGCTGATGCCGACCGAGAAGATGGGATTCCGAGCTGACGGATCGATCGGCACGTTCCACTTTCGCCGCATCTTCGGCCTGGTTCAGACGGGCGTTTTCACGCCGTGGGGTACCAAGGCGTGGTTTGCCGCCAGCCGAAACAATTACGACCACTGGCGCGGCGAAGGGAAAATCAAGAAGTGGCAGATCAACGGCCGGGTCTATCAACCGCTGGGCAGCAATGGTGACTTTATAGCGGTCGCCGGTCATTATAACGAAAACCGCAACAATAATTACAACAACCCCAACCTCACCGACCTGCGCAATCTCTCGCTCTTCGGCTCTGCTGTAGTACCATCGGCGCCGACCACGTTTCCGGTCGTAGTCGGCAATTACAGCGACGCCCAGTGGAAGCAGATCAACAGCATTGCCTATTCAGCGAACTGCGGCAGCCGCGTCGCCGGTGTTAACGGCACGGCCCAGGTCGATCCCTCGGCTTGCACCAACTACCTCGGCACTCAGATCAATCCGTCGAACACCGGCAACATCCGCGCCCAGTCGCGTTTCTCCCTGACACCGGACCTGATCCTGACGGTCGATCCAACCTATCAATATGTGCTGGCCAATGGCGGCGGCCAGTCGGTCGTGCTGGCCGAGAATGATCGATTGCTGACGCAGGGCGTTCCTGGCTCGCCCGGGATCGACCTCAATGGCGACGGCGACTTCAAGGACAAGGTTCTGGTCGGACGCCCTTCGATCACCAACACCAACCGGGTGTCGGTCATCAGTTCGCTGCTGTGGAAGCCGGACGCGACCAATACCTTCCGCGTTTCCTACACCTACGACCGGGCTCATCACCGGCAGACCGGCGAATATTCGCCGACCGACAATAATTTCAACCTGATCGATCCGTTCTTTGGCCGCAATGGCCCGGCGATCATCACCGCAGCCGGAACCAAGTTGCAGAATCGCGATCGCACCTCGATCGCGCTGCTCAACCAATTGTCGGGCCAGTATATCGGCAAGTTCATCCAGCGCCGACTGCGACTGGAACTGGGCTTGCGGTCACCGTGGTTCGTCCGCAACCTGGACCAGCATTGCTATACGCCGGTCACCGGTGCCGGCTTCCCGGTCTGCATCGCCAGCCCGACGACGACGACGCCGCCGTACACGATTGTGGCGAACGACGTCGACCCGACCACCGTCGGCAGCAGCGCCCTCTACGCGCCGTTCAAGAAGACCTACAAGTACCACAAGCTGCTGCCGAACGTCGGCATGACCTTCGCGGTCAACGACAGCGTCAGTCTTTTCGCCAGCTACGCCAAGGGTTTTTCGGCGCCGCGCACGGACAATCTGTATCGTCAGCCGTTCATCGGCGTGACCCCGGAATCGACCGACAGTTTTGACTTGGGTGCGCGCTACCTGACCCGCATGGTGCAGGCCCAGATCGTCGGCTGGAAGATCGACTACAAAGACCGCATCGTTACGTCGTACGATCCGGATACAAACCTCTCGATCGACCGCAACGTCGGCAAGGTGGCAAGCTGGGGGATTGACGGAAGCGTTGGTTTCCGGCCGATCCGGCAACTGAACCTGCTGGCGCTCGCCAGCTACACGAAGGCAACGGTGCAGAGCGACATTCTGCTCGGCACGATCACCTACAAAGCATCATCGCCGCCGCCTTCGACCACTCTGTCGCCGTTTCAATATTATTGCAGCCCGATCCCGACGACCGGTACGTCCAAGGTCAAAGTCTGCGCCGAGACGTCGGGCAAGCAGGTCGTGGAAACGCCGAAGTGGCAATATGGCGGCCGTGCCGAACTCAATATCAATCCGGTCACACTCGGCATCCAGGCGAAGCACGTCGGCAATCGCTATGCGACGGACGTCAATGACGTAATCTCTAAGGGATACACGACTGTCGATCTCGATGCCCGGATCGACCTTTGGATGATTCCCGGCAAGAAAACCTACCTTCAGCTAAATGCCGTCAACGTGCTGAACGAACATTATTTCGGCAATCTTTCGACGTCGATCAACGCCTATGGCTTCAGCAACAGCGCGCCGCGCTTCACGCCGGCGTCAACGCGGGCGGTGACCGGCACGCTCAACATCGGCTTCTAGGCGGCCCATGTCGCGGGGCGGGTGAAACGCCCGTCCCAAGGTGCGAACGCGGCGGCGTGAGCGGGCACGTGGAGAAAAGAGAACAGGGGTGACCGTGCGTAACAGTCTATCCCTGTTCTCTTCCCAGGTCGGGCGGGGGGGTGCCTCCCGACGGTAGCGAACGAGACGAACAGGATGCGAGGGAGCGCGGCGTCCTCGGCCCAAATTTGTCACGATACGATGCGACGCCTCAATGCCGAGCGATGTGAGTCAGGTGAAGATTTTTTGCCGCCATCGACGAGCATCAACTCGGGTGTCTCAACGGTTGGGGGGCAGCGAGCATCGAGTAGCGATGGGCCAGATCGTAATGGATCTCGGCAACGGCGGCATCGATTGCCTGATCACCCCGCTCTATTTCTTCGGCGGCGCGGCGCGAATAATAGGAATGATCGCCGTAACGGGTCATGCGCAAGCTCCCCAAGAAGGCATATTATTGTTCCCGCAATGCGGCGAGCGGAATCACCTATGTGATTCCAGCGGCTGAAAATTTCATCACAGCTGCCGGGGTCAGGTTCTGAAGCGAGCTATGTTATTGGGATCCTTTCGGTGGTATAACGAATATCGCCATTCGCGGAATTCCCAGAAATGACGGCTGCGGCCCCATGACTGACGCGAAACGGCCGGTGCTCAGCCATCTTCGTGAACTACATTCTTGAGCTGCCTATGTCTGATGATAAATCCCGATCGAAAGAAATTGACGCGCGGGACGCGGCGCAGGCGCTGATCGATAAATTGGGCCGGTTCGTGCCGCTCAATGATACTGAGCGTGAGGCGCTCCGGCACCTCGCCCGCAAGGCGCGGCGGTTTCCCCGTGGCACCGACCTGATCGGCGAAGGCGACAAGCCGGTGTCGGTGTTCCTGCTATTGGAAGGATGGGCGTACCGTTACAAGAGCATGGTCGATGGCGGCCGGCAGATCATGGCCTACCTGCTGCCCGGCGACCTTTGCGACGTTCAGATTTTCCTGTTCGAGGAGATGGACCACAGCATCGGCCTGCTGTCCGACGCTTTGGTAGCCAAGATTCCCGCGGCGGAAATGCTCGACTTGATGGATCGCTTCCCGCGGATCGAGCGGGCCCTGATGTGGGCGACTTTGGTCGATGAAGCCACGCTTAGGGAATGGCTGCTCAACGTTGGCCAGCGCGACGCCCTGCAGCGGCTGGCTCACCTGTTCTGCGAACTCTGCGTCCGGCTGAGCGTAGTCAATCTGGTCGACGAAAGCGGCACCTATTTCCTCCCCCTGACCCAGACCGAACTGGCCGACACGACGGGCATGACGGCGGTGCACGTCAATCGATCCCTCCAGCGACTGCGACAGGACGGGTTGATCGTCGCCAGGGACGGTAGGCTGACGATCCTCGACTTCAATCGCCTCGCGGAGGTTGCCGGATTCAACGCGACCTATCTCCACACCGATGGGCCTTCTGTTGAGCAGAAACTGCGGTTGCGCGCCCAGTAATCTATGTGATTGTTCGCAACCCCAACTGACCTAAGGCGGCGCGAACGGATTCTTGTGTCGCAAACATCAGCCTACAAACTACGGGTCAGAACCGACAGTGCGGACAGCAACGCGCTGATGCTGCTCGACGGCGGTGAGCTGGTCGCGATCCTGGTGGAACTTGCCGATGAAAGTCACGGCGAGGCCCGTGGCCAGTGGATCATCGAGGCGACGTTCGGGCTGAAACCTGGGTACCGGCCCGAGTTTTTCAATTGCGCAGCCGATGCGGGGAACTGGATCAGCCAGCATATCTCCGATCGGCCGTTCGACCTGGGCAGTCACATCGCCGAGTTGCTTTAGACTCTAACAGCGTATCCCATGAAATATTAAGGCCCGGCCATTGCTGGCCGAGCCCCAATACATCTTTACGCGATCCTGACGGCTCTAGTGGCGATGCCGTTTCGAGTGATGCCGGACCGCTTTATGCCGATGCTTGGTCCGATATTTGGTGACGGTCTTGTACCGCGTTTTCGTCACGACTTTGGTGACGACCTGGGGCGAAGGCGCCGGTACCATCACCGTTGCAGGCGCCTGCGTCACATAGACCTGGGTAGGGGCCTGAGTGGGGGGCGGGCCGCCATAAGCGGTCGACCTTGGGATCCAACGACCCTGCGTGTCATAATAACCCCAGGTTTCGCCGGTGTGCCACCGACCGGAAGCATCGTAATAACCCGGCGCCGGATCGGGAACCCAGCGTCCGCTGCCATCCTGATGCCAGGCGGGAGCACCCGCGATCCATCGGCCGCTGGCGTCATAATGGCCGACTGAGGGGCCCTGAACCCAGCGGCCATTGATATCATAATAGCCGCTGGCCTGTGGCGGGACCGGCTGCCCGTTGGCGTCATAATAGCCATTCGTGGCGACCGGGACCCAGTAGCCACGCGAGTCGTAATAGCCACTCCGGGAAGGGTCGGTGCCGGTGGAAACCCATTGGCCATTCGCGTCATAATATCCGTTCGGATAACCGGTCACCCAGTTGCCATTGCGGTCATAATATCCGCTGGCCGGGCCGCGATCCGCGACGCCGACGTGCCACACGCCGCTCTGGTCGTAATAGCCATACGCGTCTGGCCGCCGCTGACCATAAGGAACGCAGTTGACCTGCGCGCTGCCGTTCGCCCCTATTACGGCATCGCCGATCGCACCCAGAATGGCACCGGCGGTTCCGCCCATGGCGCTGCCGACGGACGAACCCACGCCTGCCGATGTTTGGCCGCAGATGGGCTGTGCCGACGCTGCAGACGGTATGAACGTCGCAGCCAAAAGACCTGAAAACAGGACAGATTTAATCATAGGAAACCTCCACACAGTAGCGCGTGGGAGAAGAACGATCCGGGGACGGGGGCGTTCCGGCCAGGCCGAATCCTACGCCGTCGGCGGCGAGGTTTCAGGTTCCAGCAGCCGATGCAAATGGACCACGACGTAGCGCATTTCGGCGTCGTCGACGGTGCGCTGGGCGGCGCCGCGCCAGGCGTCTTCGGCGTCGGCATAATTGTCGTAGAGGCCGACGATATCGACCGCGTTCAAATCGACGAAGTCGAGACCGCGCGGATCCTTGACGCGGCCGCCGAAGACGAGGTGAAGCTTGCTCATGGCCGGCCCGCTAGCAGCAAATCGCGCGCTTGCGAACCGGCCAATTGAGTTACTCGACTAGCGCTCGCCGCGGACCGAGCCGAGCGCGGCCTGGCCGGAGGCGCGGACTGCCTGGCCGAGGCCGTCGACGATCGAGTCAACCACGCCCTTGCCGGCCTCGCGCGTAATGTTGAGGTCGGCGAGCTTGTCCTGGCCGGCGGTGCGCGCGGCATCGACCGCGGCGCGGCCAGCGCCGGTGACGCGCTCACCGACCGGGCCGATGAGCTTGTCCTCTACCCTGGTGCGCGGCAGCAAAGCGGCGACCAGCGCTCCGACCGCGAGGCCGCCGGCGATTGTTACCAGTGGCGCGGAGCCGATCCCGGCGCCGACCGTGCGGCCGGCCGAAAGCGCGCCTTCTCGAGCGTTGTCATAGGCCTCGATCGCCGAGGTTCGAGCAGTGTCGATTGCTTCGCCCGCGCGATCGCGGATGGTATTGCTGTCCGCCTTGCGGGCGTGGTTCTTGTCCTTGACGCTCATGCTACCTTCTCCGTCTTGCGGGGCGCCCGTCGGGGGGTGCGGGCACGCCGTCTGGCCGGGGATACCGGCTTTTTCACTGCCTTGTCGCCGTCGTCTTCTGATGACGTCATGGCGCCATAAACGCGTTTGGCGGCATCCTTGATCGGCTCGCGGGCGAGGAACATCGCCAAAGCGGCGACGATCCCGCCGGCGGCGACCGGGCGGCGCTTGACCGCGTCGACGGCGTCCTCGGCAAGATCGGCGCCCTTGACCTTGGCCGCCTGCCACGCGTCGTTGGCGAGCGTTTTCGGCTGAAGCCGCTGCTGGAGTTCGCGCGCGGTATCGACGAGGGCCGCCTTGGCGGATTCGACCTCGGCGCGGGCCAAAGTAACCTTGTCTCGCGCATTTTTGAGGCCGGGCGCGCTCAATTCGGGGCCTCGAGGCGGGCCTTGGCCATCAACGCCAGGCTACCCGCCGCCGCGAGGGCGATGACCACCGCCACCAATCCGCCCGCGAGCGGGCCGATCAAGGTCGCCAGCGCGGCGCCAATGGTCAGCACCAACGCGATGACCGCGGCGATGACCAGCAGCAGCGCTCCGGCCAGGAGCATGGCGGGGACCTTGAACCGGTCGGCCTTGGCTTCGGCCTGGGCCTTGACCAGTCCGGCCTCGGCCTTGGCATAGGCCTTGCCTTCGTCGATCAGCCGCCCGAACAGCTCGCCGATCGGTTTCTCATCCTCGTCCATTCGCCCTCCCGGCGCGAGCATCAGCCGCGCTTGCGCTTGCTCGGCGAACCAGAATCTGATCCGCGACCGGAATCAAGCCCCGACTTGACCAGCCGCGCCAGCGCGAACCCGACCACGGCGGCGCCGGCCAAGGCGATCCCGGGGCTTTTCTTCACGAACGATCGGGTGTCGTCGATCAATTCGTCGGCGTCCTTGGAAGCGAGGCGGTTGGCGACGTCCTCGAGACTGGTCGCGGCCTTGCGCGCATAATCGCCATATTCGGTGCCAAGCCGTTCATCGATGCCGGCGGCGGTATCGCCAATCATTTTCGATACATTGGCCAATGCCTCGCTCGATTTCTCGATGCCCTGACCGACGAGGCCGCGGGTCTTGTCGGCGGCCTGGCCCGACAATTTCTCGGTGCTGGTGGCGAGGCCCGAGCGGACCTTGCCGGCGATGCGGCTACGGGGTGTCGGTTCGGTCACGATCAAATCCTCCTCGCGCTCGGTAGTCGCGGCGCCCGCGATGATCTTGTCGGTTCCCTCGGGAAGCGTCTGGTCCTGCTCGATCATGGTCAAATCTCCTTTTCGCTAGAAGAACCCCGCTCGGCCCGCCTCGTTCCGGGCGCGTGGGCGAAAGTTGCACCCTTTGCCGCACGCCGTATAGGGGCCGCGAACGAAGCTGACCGGCGCTTCATCGAAAAAGGGCCTCCCGCCATGACCGCGATCGTCGACCTTCATGCCCGCCAAATCCTCGATAGCCGCGGCAACCCGACGGTCGAGGTCGACGTGACGCTGGAGGACGGTGCGTTGGGCCGGGCGGCGGTGCCGTCGGGTGCCTCGACCGGGGCGCATGAAGCGGTCGAGCTGCGCGACGGCGACGCCAAGCGCTGGGGCGGCAAGGGCGTCGAGACGGCGGTGCGCAACGTCAATGGCGAGATCGCCGACGCAATTGTCGGCTATGAAGCCGAGGATCAGGCGGAAATCGATTCGGCGATGATCGCGCTCGACGGGACACCCAACAAGGCGCGGCTGGGCGCAAACGCCATATTGGGTGTCAGCCTGGCGGTAGCCAAGGCGGCGGCCGAAGCGCGTGGGCTGCCGTTGTACCGCTACGTCGGCGGGACCGGCGCGACCCTGCTGCCGGTGCCGATGATGAACATTTTGAACGGCGGGGTACATGCCGACAACAAAATCGACTTCCAGGAATTCATGGTCATGCCGGTCGGCGCGGAGAGTTTTTCCGAAGCGTTGCGCTGTGGAACCGAGATTTTCCACGCGCTCAAGGCCGAGCTTCACGGCAAGGGCCTGAGCACCGCCGTCGGCGACGAGGGCGGGTTCGCGCCCAACCTGCGCTCGGCGCGCGAGGCGCTCGACCTGATCGGCGAGGCGGTCGGCATCGCCGGTTACACTCTAGCCGATAACGTGCTGATCGCGCTCGACTGCGCGGCAAGCGAATTTTTCAGGGGCGGCGCGTACAAGATGGCCGGGGAAGGGCTCGACCTGAAGCCCGACGAAATGGTCGAATTCCTAGCTGCCCTTGCCGCCGACTATCCCATCGCCTCAATCGAGGACGGCATGGGCGAAGACGACATGGCCGGGTGGAAAGCGCTGACCGACATGCTTGGCGGCAAGCTACAGTTGGTCGGCGACGATCTGTTCGTGACCAACGAAGCGCGGCTGGCCGACGGCATCCGCGATGGCATCGCCAATTCGATCCTGATCAAGGTCAACCAGATCGGGACGCTGACCGAAACCGTCGGCGCGGTGCGGATGGCGCAGGGTGCGGGCTATACGGCCGTAATGTCGCACCGCTCGGGCGAGACCGAAGACTCGACCATCGCCGACCTCGCGGTCGCCTTGAGTTGCGGCCAGATCAAGACCGGCAGCCTGGCGCGAAGCGACCGCACCGCCAAGTACAACCAGCTCCTGCGGATCGAGGAAGAGCTTGGCGACTCCGCGCGTTACCCCGGAGTTGCGGCGCTGCGTGCCT
>JBDSMA010000185.1:0-5438 GCA_039916085.1 Sphingomicrobium sp. | reverse complement strand
ATCGCCCAGGGCACGCTCCAGGTCTTGTTTGAATTCCAGACCCAGGTGGCGCGGCTTTTGGGCTGCGAAGTCGCCAATGCATCGATGTACGATGGCTCGACCGCCTGCTGGGAGGCGATCGGCATGGCGCGGCGGATCACGCGGCGGACGGGGGCGATCCTGTCGTCGGGGCTTCACCCGCATTATGTTTCGGTTGCCAAGACGATGGCGCGGTTCACCGGGGACATGCTCGATACGGCGGTGCCGTCGTTCGAGGGGACCGATACGGAGCGGTTGATCGCGGGGATCACAAAGGAGACGAGCTGCGTCGTCGTCCAATATCCCGATATTCTCGGCCGCATCGCCGACCTCAACCCGATCGCCGACGCCGCGCATGCGCGCGGCGCGCTGCTGATCGTAGTGGTCACCGAGCCTGTGGCGTTAGGCCTGATTAAATCACCAGGCGAAATGGGCGCCGACATCGTTGTCGGCGAGGGGCAGTCGATCGGCGTCGGGCTGCAGTTTGGCGGGCCGTACGTCGGCCTGTTCGCCTGTCGCGAAAAGCACGTCCGCCAAATGCCCGGGCGTCTGGCTGGGGAGACCGTCGATGCCGAGGGCAAGCGCGGCTTCGTGCTGACGCTGTCGACCCGTGAGCAGCATATCCGGCGGGAGAAGGCGACATCCAACATCTGCACCAACTCGGGCCTGTGCGCCTTGGCGTTCAGCGTCCATTTGACGTTGCTCGGCGAGAAGGGGCTACGTCGGCTTGCCGAAATCAATCATGCCCGAGCGGCCGAGGTCGCCAGCCGTCTGTCTGCGATCCCCGGTATCAGCCTCGTCAATGACAGCTTTTTCAACGAGTTTACTTTGCAGCTGCCGATCGAGGCGCGGCCTGCGGTTCATGCAATGGTCGAGCGCGGGGTGCTGGGCGGCGTGTCGCTCGGGCGGCTCTATCCCGACCAAGCCGAGCTTCGCAACGGGTTGGTCGTTGCCGTCACCGAAACCGTCACCGACGCGGATATCGACGCGTTCGAAGCGGCATTGAGGGAGGTCATTCGATGACCGTCAATCGGAGCGGCTGGAAGCCGACCGCCCCGGCGGCGGCGGTGAGCGGCGCCGCGACCACCACCGGCAACCGCGCGCTGATGCTCGAGGAGCCGCTGATCTTCGAGATCGGCGATTGCGAGTCGACGGGCGTTGATTTTGCCGCGACTGGCGCCGCTCCTGCCGTGTTACGCGGCCTTGCCCGCACGTCGTCGATCGGCCTCCCTGGCCTTAGCGAGCCACAGGCGGTCCGCCACTACACCCGACTCAGCCGCCAGAATTACGCCATCGACCTCGGCTTGTTCCCCCTCGGCAGCTGCACGATGAAGCACAACCCCCGGCTGAACGAGAAGATCGCGCGGATGCCGGGGTTCGCCGACATCCACCCGCTCCAGCCGCAGGAAACGGTTCAGGGCGCGTTCGAACTGATCGATGCGCTGGCCCGCTGGCTAATCACGCTGACCGGGATGCATTCGGTAGCGATGTCGCCCAAGGCCGGCGCGCATGGCGAGCTGTGCGGTCTGCTGTCGATCCGCGCCGCGCTGGAAGCGCGCGGCGATGCTCGCCAGGTGGTTCTGGTGCCTGAAAGCGCCCACGGCACTAACCCCGCCACCGCGGCCTTCTGCGGCTACCGCGTCGAGGATATCCCGGCGACAGCCGCCGGGCGGGTTGATCTGGACGCTTTGCGAGCGCGGCTCGGCCCCGATGTCGCCGCGGTGATGATCACCAACCCCAACACCTGCGGACTGTTCGAGTCTCAGATGAAGGCAATTTCGGACTCGGTCCATGCGGTCGGCGCGCTGGTCTATTGCGACGGCGCCAATTTCAACGCCATCGTTGGCAAGGTCCGGCCCGGCGACCTTGGCATCGATGCGATGCACATCAACCTCCACAAGACTTTTTCGACGCCCCACGGCGGCGGCGGGCCGGGGTCGGGGCCGGTGGTGCTGTCCGAAGCGCTCAGCCGGTTCGCGCCGCTGCCCTATGTGGTTAAGGCCGGCGACGGCTACCGGCTGGTCGAGGAGGAAACCGCGCGCGACGAAGGCTCGGACAGTTTTGGCCGGATGGTCGCCTTCCACGGCCAGATGGGCATGTTCACCCGGGCGCTTAGCTATATCCTCAGCCACGGCGCCGACGGCCTCAAGCAAGTCGCCGAGGATGCGGTGCTCAACGCCAATTATATTCTTCGCAGCCTCGCCGATGTGCTCGACGCCCCATTCGCCGACAGCGGTCCCTGCATGCATGAAGCGATCTTCTCCGACAAAGGCTTCGCCGAGGGGTTCTCGACGATCGACGTCGCCAAAGCGCTGATCGACGAGGGCTTCCACCCGATGACGATGTATTTCCCGCTGGTCGTCCACGGCGCGATGCTGATCGAGCCGACAGAGACCGAGTCAAAGGCCAGCCTCGATCAGTTCATCGTCGCGCTGCGCTCGATCGCGGTAAGGGCAAAAGCGGGGGACGAGGCCTTGAAGGCTGCGCCAGTTTACGCGCCGCGCCGGCGCCTCGACGAGACGTTGGCGGCGCGCAAGCCCGTCCTCGCTTACAAGACGCCCGCACCTGATGGCGCGGACAGCGGCGCCGGGACGGAACTGGGGGGTCGATAATGAGCCAGGATGTCATGCAATATGTAATTAGCGGGACGATCATCGTCATCGTTTTGGCGCTCCGGTTCCGCTCGATGCGCAAGACGCGGCCGTTGAATCCTGACCGGCTGTGGATCGGCCCGTTGCTCCTGGCATTGATGGCGCTGGCGGCCATCGTCCTTCATCCGCCGGGCGCGCTAGGGCTTGCGCTTGGCGGGTTCGGCCTGGTCGTCGGCGGCCTCATCGGCTGGCAACGCGGGCGATTGATCCGCATCGACCGCGACCCCGCCACCGGCGCTCTGTCGCAAACCGTGTCGCCGGCGGCGATGTTCCTGCTGGTCGGGATCATCCTCATCCGGTTCGTCGCGCGCGCCTATTTCGCCGGCAACCCGACCGCCGCCGCCAATGGCGGAATGGACGAACACACGCTGATGATCACGGATGTCGCGCTGCTGTTCGCGGTCGGGTTAATCGGCATGACCCGGATCGAGATGATGCTCCGCGCGAGGCGGATCCTCGCCGCCTTGGACGCCGCCGGCTAGCATGGCCGAGCCGAGATTTCCGCCCTACAATGTCGCCGACCTGTTGATGGGCGAGCGTCGTATGGCGCCTGCGGCGGCGCGCAACGTCGGGCCGATCGGGGAGGTGCTGGCGGACTGGTTGCCGCCTATCGGCAATGTCCTCGAAATCGCCAGCGGGACTGGCGAGCATGCTTTTGCCTTCGCCCGCCGGTTTTCCCATTTAAAGTGGCAACCCAGCGATCCCGATCCCCAGGCGCTGGCGTCGATCGCGGCGTGGCGCGGCGAGGCAACCTCCAATTTGCTCGCGCCAATTGCGCTCGACGCAACGCACGCCGACTGGCCCGTGTCTCGCGCCGACTCCATCGTCAGCATCAACATGGTGCATATCGCGCCTTGGGAAGCGACCATCGGGCTGCTCGATGGCGCCGCACGGATATTGTCAGTGGGCGCGCCGCTGATCCTCTACGGGCCGTGGCTTGAGGAGGATCGCCCCACCGCGCCGTCCAACCTGGCGTTCGATCGCGACCTTAAGGCCCGCGACCCGAGCTGGGGCTTGCGCCGCGTCAGCCATGTCGCGGCGGAAGCGGCAACGCGCGGCCTAGTCTTCGCCGAGCGGCGGGAGATGCCCGCCAACAATATCATGCTGCGGTTCGTGCGGGACTGAGTGCCGCTGGTCGAGCGCACGCGCCGACAGCAGAAACATGGCCGCCAGAGTCCAGCCACCCATCACGTCGCTTGGCCAGTGTACGCCCAGATAGGGCCTGGTAAGTCCGATCAATATGCCGCCGAAAATCGCCAGCGCGACCGCCGGCCAGCGCCACGCGACGGGGGCTGCAAACAGGGCAAGTGCGACGTACGCGGTCGTCGAATTGGCGGCGTGGCCGCTGGGGTAGCTCGAACTGTTGGTCATCACCGGATGCAGATCGAACGCCGGCCGCGCCCGATTGTAGGCGAACTTGATCGAGTCGGCGACCGCCCGCTCGGACAGGACGGTGCCAACCAGCATGGCCGCGCGGTGACGCTGCCGCCCGACCCATAGCAACAACCCCATCAGCACCGGGGCGGTAATGGTGATCATAGCCGTGCCAAGGCTGGTCAGGCTGATCGCAACCGCCGTCACCAGCGGGTACGCGTGACGCCATGACGCCAGCCGCTCAATGGTGTGGACGTCAAACGGGTTCGCGCCGCCGCCGGTCCAGCCGAACCACAGGAACAACGCGAGGAGGGCGGCCAGCATCCCTGCCGTAGACGTTTTCAAATCGGGTCTCCGCGCAGCATTCTTTAAACGATGCTTAACCCGCTTAGGCTAATCGGATCGAATGGACGAGAGTGGCATGACCCAGAACCGCAGCACGCGGCGTTCGCATGTACTGATGGCGGCGACTCTCGAATTGTCGGGCGGGGCGGTGCCGGTCAAGCTGCGCAATCTGTCGGCGGAAGGTGCGCTGGTCGAGGGAGATCACTTGCCGGTCGAAGGCTCCGAACTGCTGTTCCGCAAGGGGGATCTGTGCGTCCCGGGCCGTGTCGCATGGTCGCATCATGAGCAGGCCGGAATTGCATTTTCAAAGCAACTGCCGCCAGACCTGCTGCTCCGCCACATCCCCGTGCCGCGGCCGCGCGTGAAGCTGAAATTCAACCGCCCAGGGTTCGCCTCGCGCGCCTTGACGGCCGAGGAAAAGAGATTTGCCGAGGTTTGGGTTGGCAAATTGCTGAATTCGCCGGGCGACTGACCAACTCCGTCGGTTTCACGCGGCGGCTCCAAGGCGTTTCAGGCATCCACCAGCGCGGTCTCGACGCATTCGCGAGCAGCCCAAGGAAAGATTCGCGCGGCGCGGCGTTGTTCCGGCGCCTGCCACGTCGCCGTTCGCTATGGTGCGGCAGCATTCAAGGAGACGTCCGATGAAGCTTCATACCCTTACCGCGCTCACGCTCGCTTTGTCCGGCAGCGCACTGGCCCAGACGGTATCAACGACCGCGCCGGCGACCGATTCGCGCGGCATTCCGGTTATTTCCGCGCCTGCCACCGCCCCGGCGGGCGTCAACGTCCCGGTCAGCGTGCCGGCTGGAACTCAGCTGGTAATCAACCCGAACCAGGCTGCCGCCTTTACATCGGCCGCCGAAGCGGCCACCGACCTGCCACCCTGCAGCAAGACGGTGACCGACCGTTGTGTCCAGACTTATGAGCGTCACAGCGATGCGGCTGGCATTTCGGCCCGGGGGCACGGCCACAAGCACCGGTCGAAACGGTAAGCCTCCCGCTCGAATAAGTTGGCTTGGCGAACGTGCTGAGTGCCGCTGGCTTCAATGA
>JBDSMA010000184.1:0-3098 GCA_039916085.1 Sphingomicrobium sp. | reverse complement strand
TCGACGTCATCCCGGCCTTGCGCAACCGCGAATGCATCGTCTGCGGCGAAGGCGTCGCGATCCCGATCCGGGTCCGTTTCGACGACCTCGAGCCCGAAAAGCGCCCCGCTTCGTCCGATCCGAGCTTCGCCGAACTATGGCGCCAGAGCGGCGATGAAGCCGGCATCATCGACCGCACCATCAAGCGCTGGCGCGGCCACGGCCGGTAGAAGCCATCGACACGTGACTTCCATGACCGCGCTTCATATGCTGCTTGCCGCACATCCTCTCAGGAAGAAGCCGTACAACGCAATCCGGTTTGCGCGCGTCGATGGCAATGGCACGCCGCTTTACACCGTCGCGAAGGATCCGCGAGAAGTCGGCGCGGCAGCGGCCCTCAAGGCTGCTTTCGAAAATTTCGGCGGGCATTGCTTTCATTGCAAGGAATGGATGCCGCCCCAACCGCTATCTCATCGGTGCACGCGCGACCATTTGCATCCCAGGAAGGAAGGCGGCACGGATTTTCTACACAATCTCGTTTTCGCCTGCGGCCGCTGCAACCGCGAAAAAGGGGGCAGCGACCTCATCACCTTCCGAGCCGATGCTGGAATCGAATATATGACGGCTCTGAATGCTCACCTGGTGAGGTGTATCGCCAAACTCTCCGAATTCTGATCGCGGTCGCTCGGAAGCGCGGGCAAGATCGGCCCCAGGGGAACCGATCGAGAACCAGCGGATTCCGTTGCAGCCCTAGCCCCGCGCGCTCTGCATCAACGCCTTCAGCCTTGCCCGGAACGCGGCCAGCGCCCCCGGGTCGGTTGCCGGCGCGCTCGCCAGGCGGACGCTGCGCGGGTTGACCGCGACGCCGTTGACGTACGTCTCGTAGTGAAGATGCGGGCCGGTCGACAGGCCGGTGGTGCCGACATAGCCGATCACCTGTCCCTGATGGACCAGCATGCCGGGCTGGACCACCATCCGGCTCATGTGGCTGAAGCTCGTGCCGATGCCGCCGCCATGGGCGAGACGAACCTGCTGGCCATAGCCGCCGGCCCAGCCGGCCGCGGTCACCTGGCCATCCGCCGGGGCGACGATCGGCGTTCCCCAGCGGGCGCCGAAGTCCATTCCCTTGTGCATCCGCGCAAAGTGCAGGATCGGGTGATAGCGCATGCCAAATTCGGACGTCACCGGGGCGTTGACCGGCCACAGCATGGCGCTCGCGCTGACCGCCTGCAGGCTCGACGCTTCATACCAGTCGCTGCGCCCGCCGACGCTCCATTTCATCAGCCGGATCGGGCGTCCGCCGATCCGCTCGATCCCGGCATAGAGCAATGCCCCCGCCTCGCTGTCGCCGGTCGCGGCGCGGCGGTTAGCGACGATTAGCTCGAAGCGGTCGTTGGCGCCCAATTCGCTGCCGACATCGATCTGGGTCGCCAGCGCTTTCAGATAATCACCGGCCGTCGCCGGCGCGACCCCGGCCGCGCGCAGCGACCAGTAAAGCCCGTCGCCGACCCGCCCGCGGATCCGTCGCGGCGTCGCGTCGACCGCAATCGGGATTGCGGTGGCGACAAACCCGCCGCGGCTGGCGTCGATCGCCAGATTGAGGTCGAGCCCGACGCGCAGCGCGATCCGCTCAATCGGCCGCTGCCCCGCCGCGCCCTTGCGGCCGAGGCGGATATCGACGGCGGTGCCCGGCGAAAGCCCGCGCGGTGCGTGCGCGTCGACCAGCCGCGCGACCCGCGCAGCATCGGCCGGCGCGGCGCCGATCCGGGCCAGCAGCGGCCCAATCCGGTCGCCGCCGCCGATTCTGACGCTGAGTTGGACGTGGGCGCGCTCCGGCGCCGCGATCAGCGTTTCGACCCTCGTACTGGCCGCCATCCGCCCGCCGCTGAGACCGCCCATGCGCGCCGGGGCGACACCCAAAGCGGTCAATTGCCCCTGCTGCTCGTCGCTGACTTGCATGCCATTGCCGCCGGGGAGCGGCGCCGGCCACGGCGTGATCGCGCCGAGCGTCGCGGCCATCAGCGCCAGCGTCGCCGCCCCGCGCCACCAGGCTGGTGAGAACAGATCGTCACCAAGGTCGACCGCCAGACGGAAGCGCGGCGTTTCTGCCGCTGCGACAGCCACCGGTGCCAGGCGCACGAAGCCGCGCGGTGCGGCCATCGCCCCGCCTGCCGACACCTGCCAGTCGCGCGATTGATACAAAAGAGGGCGCTCCCGTCTCCGGCCGCCAAGGCCGTTCGCTCCCCTTCTGGCCCATCATGGTTAAGAAGGATTGAAAGCGGTCAAGATCATGCCTTGCGCTTGGCGCCGGCCATGCCACATTGAGTAGATGGCACCGCGCGGCGACAGCCTGGTCCGGGCAATCCTCGGCCCGACCAACACCGGCAAGACCTACTTGGCGATCGAACGGATGTGCGCTTATTCGTCGGGCGTGATCGGCTTCCCGCTGCGCCTGCTGGCGCGCGAAGTCTATGACCGGGTGGTTGCCTTGAAGGGCGAGAAACAGGTCGCGCTGATCACCGGCGAGGAGCGCATCGTCCCGCCCACCGCGCGCTACTTCCTGACCACCGCCGAATCAATGCCGGTCCAGGGCGAGGGCGACGAAGGTGGGCGCACTTTCGCCTTTGCCGCGATCGACGAAGCGCAATTGGGCATCGATCCGGAACGCGGCCATGTCTTCACCGACCGCATGCTCCGCGCCCGCGGCCGCGAGGAGACGCTGATCCTCGGCTCGGGGACGCTCAAACCTCTTATCCGCCAGCTCTTGCCAGACGCCGAAATCATCAGCCGCCCGCGCTTTTCGACGCTTCGCTATGCCGGTTCCGCCAAGCTGTCGCGCCTGCCGCCGCGGAGCGCGATTGTCGCCTTCTCGGCCGAGCAGGTCTACGCGCTGGCCGAGATGCTGCGCCGCTTCAAGGGCGGCGCGGCGGTAGTCATGGGCGCCTTGTCGCCTGCCACCAGAAACGCACAGGTCGCCATGTTTCAGCGCGGTGAGGTCGATTATCTCGTCGCCACCGACGCCATCGGCATGGGCCTCAACATGGACGTCACCCATGTCGCTTTCGCCGGTCTGGAAAAGTTCGACGGCCATCGCGACCGCCGCTTGACCATCCCCGAAA
>JBDSMA010000183.1:0-1718 GCA_039916085.1 Sphingomicrobium sp. | reverse complement strand
ACCGCGCCCAAAAAGATCGACAGCACACCAACGATCAGCCCAAGCCAGCTGAGGAAGTCGATCAACCGGTCGGCTTCAGCGGCGAACAGGTCGGTCTGTTCGATGCGGGTGTTGAGCGAATCCCGCTCCGCATTGGCGATCTCGGCCAGCTTGGCGCGCAAGGCCGGGCCGGTTTTCGCCTGGGCCGCGGCGTAATAATATCCGGTTCCGCCGGCGCCCTTGCCCATCACGGTCGCCCGGGCGGCAAGCGCGAACTCGTCGCCGCGGCGCTGATACAATTGCTGGAGCGCGAGGAGGCGCGGGCGCTGGTCCGTCTCTGTTCGTAGAACCCGTGACAGCTCCGTGATCTGCTGGCCGGCGAGACGCCATTGGGCGTTGTAGATATTGCCCGACGTCTCGACCTTCTCATCGAGCACGAAACGCCCAAGCGCGGCCTCAGAGCGGGAAATGGTGGCGTCGAGCGTGTGGGTCAGCAAGGCCACGTCATAGGCGTGGCGTTCCCCGTCCAAGGCGCGGTCGCGGGCCTGGCTCGACATCGCCACCAGCCACACCATGCCAAGCAAGATGAGCGCTGCGACGAGCGCGCCCGCAGCCGCGCCGCCCCGGCGCCAATCGAACCGTTGTTCGTCCCCCGACATCATGATTCCAGTCTAGACCCCCGACTCGCCGTGCGAAAGCCCCCGGGCCTCAGGCGATACAGCCGGTGGCTCGGCCTGCCGCAGCGAACATGTCGAGAATCTGGTCGACCTGCGGGGCGCTATGCTCAGCGCACAGCGAGCAGCGTAGCAATGTCATGTTGCCAGGGGTCGCCGGCGGCCGGGCAAGATTGACGTAAAGCCCCTCGTCGAGCAGCGCCTCCCACATCGCCGCGCCCTTCTCCAGGTCGGGCATGATGACGGCGATAATCGCCGACTGGGGCGTGTCGGTGCCAAGGTGAAAGCCGAGTGCCTTCAGGCCGGCGTGGAGCTTCTTGCTGTTTTCCCACAGATGGGCGCGCTTGTCGGCGCCGTGCATCAGCTTGGCGATCGAGGTCGCGGCGGTGGCGACAACCGACGGCGGCAGCGAGGCGGTGAAGACGTAGGGGCGGCAGACGAGACGTAGGATTTCGAACTTGGGATGGTTGGAGACGCAAAAGCCGCCGACCGTACCGACCGATTTGGAAAAGGTGCCGATGATGAAATCGACATCGTCGATGACCCCCTGGGCTTCAGCCACCCCGCGCCCATTCTCACCGATGAAGCCCATCGAATGGGCCTCGTCGACCAGCACCATCGCGCCATGTGACTTGGCTACCGCGACCATCTCCTTGAGTGGCGCGAGGTCGCCTAGCATCGAATAAACGCCTTCGAGCACGACCAAGGTCTTGGCGCCGTCGGGGATCCGCTTGAGGCGCTTTTCGAGCGCCTCTACGTCGTTGTGGCGGAACGGGACGATGTTGGCATTGCCGAGCGCGCAGCCGTCATAGATTGAGGCATGGCTGTCGATGTCGAGGACGATGTAGTCGTCCTTGCCGGCGATGGTCGAGATGATGCCGAGATTGGCCTGGTAGCCTGTCGAGAAGACCATCGCATGGTCCATCGCGTAGAAGGTTTTGAGCGCTTCCTCGCATGCCTTGTGCCCGGCGTAGGTGCCGTTGAGCACGCGGCTGCCGGTGGTGCCCGAGCCATATTCGTCGAGCGCTTGCTTGCCCGCGGCGATGACGTCGCGGTCGAATGTCA
>JBDSMA010000182.1:0-2360 GCA_039916085.1 Sphingomicrobium sp. | reverse complement strand
GAACTGCTCGAGTTTCAACGCGGCGCCGCCTTCGCCAAGGCCGCCGCCGCCGGTCTTCGCGCCGGGGCCGTCTTCGCCGCGGCTTATTCCAATGCCAAGCGCACCATTGGGGTCGCTGATTTCAACGACCTCATTCGCTGGACTCGCGGCTTGTTGCAGCAGGACGGCATCGGCCCGTGGATCCGCTTCAAGCTCGACCAGCAAACCGATCATGTGCTGGTCGACGAAGCGCAAGACACCAATGCCGATCAATGGGCGATTGTCGATGCCCTGGTCGAAGAATATTTCAGCGGTTCGGCCGAAGCGGAGGGCAGGCGGCGAACGCTGTTCATGGTCGGCGACTACAAACAGGCGATCTACAGCTTCCAGGGCAGCGACCCGCGTAAGTTTGACGATTACCGCAAGTCGATTGCCCGGCGTGCCGCCGGTCTCGATCTCGGCGCGGGGGCAGACGGCGCCGTCCGCCCGTTCCGCGATCTGTCGATCAGCGCCAGCTTCCGCTCCTCGCAGGCCGTGCTTGACGTGGTCGATGCCGTGATTGGCCAGATCGGACCACGCTCGATGGGGCTTGGCGACGATCCCGGCGCGCATAAAGCGTTCCACGCCGACCGCGCTGGATCGGTCGAGCTGTGGCCGCCGTTCGTTGCCGAAGTCGCCGCTCTAAACGAGAATGACGCCGGCGACGAAGGCTGGATCGACAAGCCGCTTCGCCATTATGCCGATCACCTCGCGCGTCAGATTCGCGCCTGGATTGACGAGGCGCCCTTCATGGCCAGCACCGGCCGACCGCTGTCACCAGGCGACATCCTGATTCTCGTCCGCAGCCGCACCGAACTAGCTTCGCTGATCGTCGCGCGCCTCTATGAGCAAGGCGTCGCCGTCGCCGGGATTGACCGGCTTCACCTGGCAAAACCGCTGGCGGTCAAAGATCTGATCTCGGCGATTTCCTTTGCCGTGCAGCCGAACGACGACCTCAACCTTGCCGGGTTGCTGGTGTCGCCCTTGGTCGGGCTTAACCAGGACGAGCTGTTCGCCCTCGCCTATGAACGCGGGGGTTCCCTGTGGAGCGCGCTCCGTGACCGGCGGGACTCGCCCTATGTGACCGCCCATGGATTGCTGGACGGGCTACTCGACATGGCGGATTTCGTCACGCCCGCGCGCTTCCTTGCGACGATCCTTTCCGGCCCCCTCGACGGTCGTCGCAAACTGCTCTCGCGCCTCGGCGAGGAGGCCCGCGACCCGATCGAGGAGTTGTTGTCGAGCGCGCTCGAATTCGAGGCGCAGGAGACGCCTTCGCTCGACCGCTTCCTCGCCTGGTTTGCCAATGGCGATGTCGAGATCAAGCGCAACCCGGCGGCCCCGTCCAACGCGGTCCGGGTGATGACCGTCCACGGCGCAAAAGGGCTTGAAGCCCCGCTCGTAATCCTCGCCGATGCGACTCACGACCCGGCAAGGACCGGCGGTAACCGTTCGGTGATGGACTTAACGCGCGAGGACGGCGAACCGGTACCGCTCGTTAGGCCTCGCGCCGCCGAGCGCGCGTCTCCGTTCCGCGAGTTGATCGAAGAGGCCGAGCGCCTCAACCTGGAGGAGCATTGGCGGCTGCTCTACGTCGGTCTGACCCGCGCCGCCGAGCGGCTGGTCATCGCCGGCGTCATGCCGCGAAACGGCGTGGTCGATAATAGCTGGCACGCGCGCACGAAGCTGGCGATGGCGGGACTTGGCGCCGAGCCATTCAGCAGCCCTTTATGGGGGGAGGGGATGCGCTGGGCCAGGACTGGCGGCACGACCAAGAAATCCCGCCGGGCGCCGATCGATCACGGCCAGCCGCTCCGGCCCGGCTGGCTGGACCGCCCCGCGCCGATAGAGGAAACCCCACCACGCCCTCTGGCGCCCTCGGCGCTTGGCGACCAAGGCGCCGCTCCCCCGCCCAGTCCCGAGCTGCGTGCGGCGGCGCGGCGTGGCACATTGATCCACGCCTTGTTCGAGCGTCTCCCGGGCGCGGACGCGGCATCGCGCGAAACGCTAGCGCTGGCCTGGCTCGGGCAGGCCGGCGTGACCGACCCAGCCGAACGTTCCGAAATCGCCACAGCGGTGCTGCGCGTGATCGACGACCCGCGTTATGCCGATCTGTTCGCGACCGATGCGCTGGCCGAGGCGCCGATCGCCGCGACCCTTGCCGACGGGCGGGTTATCGCCGGAACGATCGACCGCTTGTGCATCGGCGATACGTTGGTTCGCGTGATCGACTTCAAGACCGGGCGCGGCGTCCCTGCCGATGCCGCTTCAGTACCCAACTCGCACCGCGCGCAGATGACGGCTTATGCCGAGGCGCTGAGAGTCATATTTCCGGGCCGCCG
>JBDSMA010000181.1:0-2852 GCA_039916085.1 Sphingomicrobium sp. | reverse complement strand
GTGGCCGGCGTCGGGACCGGCGGCCGCGACTTCATCCCACACCCGCTGCATCGCGTAGTTGAAGTCGCGGTTGCCGGTTTCGTCCTCGGCCCAGCGGGCGCTGTGGATGCCCGGCTTGCCGTGAAGCGCGTCGACGCTGAGCCCGCTGTCATCGGCGAGCGCGGGAAGGCCGCTCAAGTCGGCGCTGGCGCGGGCCTTGAGTTCGGCATTATCGACGAAGGTGACGCCGGTTTCCTCGGGCTCGGGCAGGTCGAGTTCGGCGGCGCCGACGCATTCGATGCCATGCGGCGCGAGCAGGTCGCGGATCTCGCGCAATTTGCCTTCATTGTGCGTCGCGATGACCAGCTTCGGCCCGATGCTCTTCACCGGCCAGTCGCCTTGAGTTGCTCGCGGAAAATCTCCGTGCAACCAATTTTGGCGAGGCGGAGCAAGCGAAGCAACCCTTCCTCGTCGAATGTCGCGCCCTCGGCGGTCAATTGGGCCTCGACGATCGCGCCGTCGCCGGTGAGCACGAAATTGCCGTCAGAATGAGCGTTTGAATCCTCGATATAGTCGAGGTCGAGCACCGGCGTTCCCTCGTAAATGCCGCACGACACTGCCGCCACCTGGGTGGTGATCGGATCGGCGGTCAGTGAGCCCGACGCGATCAGTTTGTCGATCGCGATGCGCAGTGCGACCCAGGCACCGGAGATGGAGGCGGTGCGGGTGCCGCCATCGGCCTGGATGACGTCGCAGTCGATCACGATCTGGCGCTCGCCGAGCTTTTTCAGGTCGACCACGGCGCGAAGGCTGCGTCCAATCAGCCGCTGAATTTCCTGCGTCCGGCCCGATTGCTTGCCCTTGGCCGCCTCGCGGTTGCCGCGGGTGTGGGTGGCGCGCGGCAGCATGCCATATTCGGCGGTGACCCAGCCCTGGCCCTTGCCGCGCAGGAACGGCGGGACTTTTTCCTCGACCGACGCCGTGACGAGCACGCGGGTCTCGCCGAAGCTGACCAGGCAACTGCCCTCGGCATGCTTGGTGAAGCCGGGCTCGAAGGTCAAAACGCGCAACTGGTCGGGGGCGCGGCCGGAAGGGCGCATGAAAGTCTCCTGAAGGTTTCGCGTGCCTTAGGCCGGGGAGTTGGGTTTTCCAACCGCCGCGCCTACATCGCCCGCATGAACGAGCCGATCGGCGATCTATCGAACCGCATGCGCGACATTTTTCGGCTCGTCGTCGAAGCCTATGTCGAGCGCGGGCAGCCGGTCGGCTCGAAGATGCTGGCGGGCAGCGTCAGCCTGTCCCCGGCGTCGATCCGCGGGGTCATGCAGGCGCTCGAGGAGCGCGGGCTGCTAACTCATCCGCACACGTCGGCGGGGCGCATTCCGACCGAGAGCGGTCTTCGCCTGTTCGTTGACGGCATCATGCAGGCGTCGTTGCCGCGCAGCGCCGAGCGCGCGGCGATCGAGGCGGGGCTGAAGGACCGGCCGATCGAGGAAGCGCTTGCCGCCGCCAGCTCGACCCTGTCGGGCCTGTCGGCTTGCGCCGGGGTGATTATGGCGCCCAAGCTCGAGGTCAGGTTGAAACAGCTGTCGTTCGTGCCGCTGGCGCCGGACAAGGCGCTGGCGGTCCTGGTCGGGATTGACGGCAAGGTCGAGAACCGCGTCGTGCCGCTGCCGCCGGGCACCTCGGCGATCGCGCTGGCGGAGGTTGGCAATTACGTCTCTGCAAGGCTGAGCGGGCTGACGGTGGGGGAGGCGGTCAGTCGGCTTCGCGCAGAAATCGCCGCCCGCCGCGAGGCGCTCGATAGCGCCGCGGCCGAACTGGTCGCCGCGGGGCTGGCGGCGTGGAGCGAGGACCTCGACCAGCGCCCGGTGCTGATCGTCAAGGGCGCAGCCCGATTGATCGACGGCGAGGCGGCGAATGACCTCGAGCGAGTGCGGTTGCTGCTCGACGAACTGGAAAACACCCGCGACATCGCCCGGCTGCTGGAAAGCGCTGGCGAGGGCGAGGGGTGTCGGATCTTCATCGGCAGCGAGAACCGAATGTTCGCTTTGTCCGGTTCGTCGGTCATCGCCGCGCCCTATCGCGGGAGCGACGGCCATGTGATCGGCGTTGTCGGGGTTATCGGACCGACGCGATTGAACTATGCGCGGGTCGTACCCATGGTGGATTTCACCGCCCAGGCGCTAACGAGACGGATGCAATGACCGACAAGAATGATCTTCACGACGAAGCCGAGGACATCCGCAAGGAGACCGCCGAGACGGCCCCCGAGCTGGCCGAGCATGATCGCTTTGCCGCGCTCGAGAAAGAGCTGGAGGAGGCCAGGTCCAAGGCGCTTTATGCCGCCGCCGAGGCGCAGAACGTCCGCCGCCGCCTGGAGGGTGAGAAGGCCCAGGCCGCGACCTACGCCGCGACCGGCTTTGCGCGCGATATGCTGAGCGTCCGCGACCACCTCGACCGGGCCCTGAGCCACGTGCCCGAGGCGGCGCGCGGCGAGGAAGGACTCAAGGGCTTCATCGACGGCATCGAGGCGACTCTGCGAGAGATTGACGCGGTCTTCGCCCGCAATGGAGTTGAGCGGATCGCCGCCAAGGGCCTGCCGCTCGATCCGCACAAGCACCAAGCGATGGTCGAAATCGCCAGCGACGAAGAGCCGGGCACGGTGATCGAGGAAATGCAGGCCGGCTACATGATGAAGGACCGCCTGTTGCGCCCGGCCCTCGTCGGGGTCGCCAAGGCCGGCTAGACGCTGCGGAACGGCAACAACGATGCGTCGGGCGCCTGCGCCAGCGCGACGCCGCGGTCGTCAAGGAAGCGGTGACGGACGAGCTCGGCCTGTTGCTCTAGGCCATAGCGGTCGAATGGCTGGC
>JBDSMA010000180.1:0-7046 GCA_039916085.1 Sphingomicrobium sp. | reverse complement strand
CCCCTCGGCGAGTGCCGCGAGCCGCAAGGCGCGGGCTCGGAGTCCCGCGGCTCTGACTTCCCGGATCACGGGCTGCAAGTCGCTCGACATCAATGCCATCGGCCCCTTGGCCTTGAGAGCCATGGCGCGCTTGTAAAACGCCTCCGCGTTCATCGTCTGGGCGGGCGCGGCGGCAGGCACGACGAGCAACAATAATGACGCGACACGAAACTTCGACATACGAAACGGCCTCTTCGGGCTTGACCGCTTGAGGCCAGCCGCGCTGAACCCACCTTTAACGCGTCAAACGCCCGCCGGTGCCGCGCCGCCGAGGCCAGGCTTGGGCTTACGGCTCTTGGGGATCGACGACCCGGCGACCGGAAGCGCCGGCTTGGCCGAGCGGCCGCGATCGATCGAGCCGCCGTCGAGGATCGTCTTGATCTCGTCACCCGACAGCGTTTCATATTCGAGCAGAGCCTTGGCCAGCGTCTCGAGCTCGCCGCGATGTTCTTCGAGCAGGTGCTTGGCTCGGTCATAGCCCTGTTCGACGATTCGACGAATTTCCTTGTCGATCGCCTGCGCGGTTTCATTCGACATCTGCTTCTGCCGGTTCATCGAATAGCCGAGGAACACCTCCTCGTCGGCGTCGGCATATTGCAGCGGACCCATTTCGTCGGACATGCCCCAGCGGGTGACCATGTCGCGGGCCAGGTTGGTCGCGTAGCTAATGTCGCTCGATGCGCCCGAGCTGACCTTGTCGTAACCGAAGATCACTTCCTCGGCGACGCGGCCACCCATCGAGACTGCCAAGTTGGCGTACATCTTGTCGCGGTGGTAGCTGTAATTGTCCCGCTCCGGCAGGCGCATGACCATTCCCAGGGCGCGGCCGCGCGGGATGATCGTTGCCTTGTGGATCGGGTCCGACGCTTCCTCGTGGAGCGCGACCACCGCGTGGCCGGCCTCGTGATAGGCCGTCATCTTCTTTTCGTCCTCGGTCATCACCATTGATCGGCGCTCGGTGCCCATCATCACCTTGTCCTTGGCCTCCTCGAACTCGCTCATCGCGACCAGCCGCTTGCCCTTGCGCGCGGCGAGCAGCGCGGCTTCGTTGACGAGGTTGGCCAGATCGGCGCCGGAAAAGCCCGGTGTGCCCCGCGCGATGACCCGCGGCTCGACGTCGGGCGCCAGCGGCACCTTCTTCATGTGCACGGCGAGGATCTGCTCGCGCCCGTCGATGTCGGGCCGCGGCACGACGACCTGACGGTCGAATCGGCCGGGGCGTAGCAAGGCCGGGTCAAGCACGTCGGGCCGGTTGGTCGCGGCGATGATGATAATGCCTTCGTTGGCCTCGAACCCGTCCATCTCGACCAGCAATTGGTTCAACGTCTGCTCGCGTTCGTCATTGCCGTTGCCCAGTCCCGCGCCGCGATGGCGACCGACGGCGTCGATCTCGTCGATGAAGACGATGCACGGCGCGCTCTTCTTGGCCTGCTCGAACATGTCGCGTACCCGGCTCGCGCCGACGCCGACGAACATCTCGACAAAGTCCGAGCCGGAGATGGTGAAGAACGGCACGCCCGCTTCGCCAGCGATGGCGCGGGCGAGCAGCGTCTTGCCGGTACCCGGCGAGCCGACCAGCAGCGCGCCCTTGGGAATCTTGCCGCCAAGCCGAGCGAATTTTCCCGGGTCTTTCAGATATTCGACGATTTCCTCGAGCTCTTCGCGCGCTTCATCGATCCCGGCGACGTCGGCGAAGGTGATGCGGCCTTCTTTCTGGGTCAGCATCTTGGCGCGCGATTTGCCGAAGCCCATCGCGCCCGAGCCGGCATTTTTCTGCATTTGCCGCATAACGAAGAAGCTGATGCCGAGAATCAGCAGGAATGGCATCGACTGGTAGAGCAGAATCAGCCAGAAGCTCGATTGCTCCTCTGCCTTGACCTGGACCGCGACGCCCTTGGCGATCAGCCGGTCGGAGACGTTGGCGTCGCTCGGGGCGGTGGTGGTGAAGGTCTTGCCGTCGTCCATCGTTCCGGCGATGGTTGAATTGCCGCCGGTGACCGGCGCCATGGTGACCGACTTCACATTGCCTTCCTCAACGTCGCGGACGAATTGCGAATAAGGCAGCGGATGGGTCGTCGGGGCGCGGCCGCCACCGATCATCTGTACCACCAGCACCAGCCCAAACAGCACCGCCATCCAGATCAGAAGTGATTTGGTCCAGGGGTTGCCGGGTTTTTTCTCGTCCATGGTTGTCCGCTCTTGTCGTTGGCTATGCCTAAAATAGGCTTTTGGGCCTTAATAACAATGGAACGGCGGCGGGGCGGTTGTCAGCCGCGCCGGGGTGGCGCCGGGGACAGTCGCCAGCGCGCTCCGGGTTCAAGCTTGAGGCCGGACAGGGTCGCCACTTTGCCGCCCGCCAGCGCGGCCGTGGCGCGGGCCAACTCCGGGCCGCGCGGGGCCTGGACCTTAAGCTCGGCAAAAGCGGCCAGCAGCAACCGTCGCAGCAACTCTGGCGGCACGCCGTCCGGGTCGATCGACAGCGCAGCGCCGTCGCGCTCAATCCGGTCGACGCGGAGCCGGTCGAGCGCCCAGTCGAGCGCCGCATCGGCCTCGGCCAGCCAGTTGGCGGTGGCGGCGAGACGCACCGGGTCGGCCCATTCGGATTCGCGCAGCATGGCCCGCATCCGGGTCCGGTCGTGGCGCGGATCGCGGTTGGCGGGGTCATCGACCGGGGTCAGCCCGGCTTTGCCGACGATTCCCGCCAACTCCTCCTTGCGCCACCCGAGCAGCGGGCGAATGAGGTCGATCCCCTCGAATAGCTCGCGTCGGACGCGGGTGGCGACGAGCCCGCTGAGTCCGGCTCCGCGTGCCAGGCGCATGAGCAACGTCTCGGCCTGGTCGTCGGCATGGTGGGCGGTGGCGACCAACGGCAGGCGCTTTGTCGCGGCCCAGCGGCCCAGCAGGATGTAGCGTTGCTCGCGCGCCCGCGCCTGAAGGTTGGCGGTCGGCGGCTTGGGCCAGTGAAGGTCGAGTATTGAGTGCGGCACACCAATCGAGGCGCAAACCTTGGCGACCATTGCCGCTTCCGCCGCACTGTCGTCGCGCAGGCGGTGATCGACCGTCGCCGCCTCGATCTCCCCGGGCCGCGCGGCGTGGGCAAGGAGCAGTAGCGCGAGGCTATCGGGGCCGCCCGACACGGCGACGCCGATTCGCTGCCCGGGCCCGGCGAGGGCGGCAAGGTCGGCGACGAAGCGGGCCGTACTGGTGGAATCGAGGGGATGACCTTGGGCCACGAAGTTCCCGTCATTGCGAGCGGAGCGAAGCAATCCAGGCTTAGCGCAACTGGATTGCTTCGTCGCTACGCTCTTCGCAAAGACGGCGCGACTATGAGCACTTCGCCTCGGCGCGAGCCGCGGGGAGGAGCCTTTTCAAATCGCTCCGCATTGTCGCGCCGTAGACGTCCTGGAGCTCGCCATAGGCCTTGCACGCCTGGCTCGGCTGACCCAGTTTCACCAGCGCCTGGCCAAGATAATAAAGGCTGTCGGGCGCGCGCTCGCCCTTGGGATCCCGCCGATAATTGGCGAGCAGCGCCTCTGCCGCGGCGCGCGGCTGGCCCTTGTCGAGCATCGCCCGGCCGGCGAGGTTGGATGCCCAGCTGACGCGTCGGCTGTCGGGATATTTCTTCGCCATCGCGTCGAGCGCCTTGATCGCTTCGTCATATTTGCGCGCAGTCCACAGGCGGTAGCCGGCGTCATAAGCGGCCTCGGCGGCGGCTTCACCGGTCAGTGCCGCGGTCGGGGCGGCGGGCGCCCCCCCTTCAACCTTGGGCCTCGGCCGGGGCGGTGGGGAAGTCTCGACTCGCGGTTCGGGTGCCGGCGGCAGGATTTCGGGCGGGTCTTGTTGCGCCGGGGCGACAGTGCCGCTGTCTGCGGCGGCCGCAGCTCCATTCTCAAGCGCCCGCAGGCGACGATCCTGATCCGCGCGGAGCCGCGCGACGTCGGCTTCCATTACCGACAGGCGGTTGCCATTCTCTTCGCTGGTTCGGACCAGCTGGGCCATCTGCCGTTCGATCGCGTCGAGCCGGTCGCCGATGACGCCGACCGCCGATTGGGTCGCGGCGGGCTCGTCGGAGAAGCCAGCTGTGTCGGCCGGCTGGCCCTTGGGGAAAACCTGCCGCTGGACCTGACGAAGCTGCTTTTCGAGCCGCTGGATGCGCTGTTCGGGAGTCGCGGGATCGCGCGCCGCAACCGGGGCAAATACAACCAGGCTGGCCAGCGCGATGGGAAGGGCAAGACGGAAACGCATTCAGATATCCTCGATTGGACTTCAAACTGACGGCTATCGCTGGCGAGGCCTGACGCTCGGCTGAACTGGACCCAGTCTATCCGGTCGTGTTGCCAACTGGCGGGGGCGGGCTTGGCGTCGGCCCGACGGTCGCCGGATTTGGCGTCGGGGTTCTCGTCGGGGTTGTCGCCCGGGGCGTGGTCCGGTGCGGCCGGGAAGGCCGCGGTTCCGGCCTTGCCACCGGCGGCGGCGGCGAGGCAGCGGGAGTCGCCGCAGGCTGAGGACCCTTCATCAGGTCGGCGGCCTTGAGCGAAACATTATCGACCTTGGTCCCGGCGGCACCGATCGGCGGCGCGTCGGCTGTGCCGATTGAAATGCGCAGCGCTTCGGGCTTGGCGGTCGATAGGGTCGGGGCGTTGGCGTTGGCGGGTATTTCGAAGCTTTGCCCGGCGGCCAGCTCGCCTTGCTTGAGGATGGTCTGGCCGTCACGAATATCGACCCACGCCGCCTCGCTGGCAGTAATCACCACTAGTGGCGTCGCGACCGGCGTGGCAGTCACCGGCGCAGCGGCGGCGTTGTCTGCCGGCTGGGGCGAATTGTCGGAGAGGTCGCGGTTGCTGAGCCAGGTTAGCAGCAGCGCGACAAGGATCAGCGCGGCGAGTGCGCCGAGCACCAGCCCCTTGGGCATGGTACGCTTGGGGTCGGCTGGCTCGAACAGTTCGGGAGGCGGCTGCAGGGCCGGACGGAGTCCGCCCATCTCTCCACGCAGTTGTTCGGCGATTTCGGCCCGATCGAGGCCGACGGCGGCAGCATAATTCTTGGCAAAACCTATCGAATAGGTCGGGGCCGGAAGAGCGTCCCAGTCACTCGCCTCAAGACTTTCGAGGTGGCGCGTGGGAATGCGTGTCGTCGACGCGATTTCCTCGAGCGTCAGGCCCTGAGCCTCGCGCGCCGCGCGCAACCGCTGGCCGACCGTTTCAACCGCACTGACTTCTTCTTCGTCCATCATCGTCCCCACGGCGTCGCGCTATTGCCAGCCGTTGTCGGAGGCGCGATGACCCCTGTCAACTGCCCGCGAGCGACGGTTCAGCCGATTGCGACGCCATGCTTGCGGGCCCACTCGGTGAGCCGGCGGCGAAGGTCGCGCGGCGGTTTCGCGAGCAGCGATTCCATCTTCACCGAAACGGCCCCTGCATCGAGCGAGCGGACCATTGCCTTGACCGGCCCGACCGCCGCCGGGGTGATCGAGAAATGCCTGAAGCCGATCCCGATCAATGCCATCGCCTCCAATGGCCGTCCGCCCATCTCGCCGCACAGGCGCAGCGTCACGCCGGCCGCGTCGCATTGGACGACGACCCGGCGCAGGAAGCGCAGGATCGCCGGGCTAAGCCAATCGTAACGGTCGGCGAGGCGCGGGTCGGCGCGGTCGGCGGCGAACAGGAACTGGGTCAGATCATTGGTCCCGACCGACAGGAAGTCGACGCGCGGCAGCAGCACGTCGAGCATTTCGGCGAGGCTCGGCACTTCGAGCATCGCGCCATAATCGATCCGCGCCGGGACCGGCCGCCGCGCCTTCTGGCACCATGCCAGCTGTTCCTCGAACAGGGCCCGCGCCTCTTCATATTCCCACGGCTCGGAGACCATCGGGAACATCACACTCAACGTCCGCCCCTCGGCGGCTTCGATCAATGCGCGGGCCTGGGCCTTCATCAGCGTCGAGCGATCGAGCGACAGGCGGAGGGCGCGCCAGCCCATTGCCGGATTTTCGGCTTCATCGCGCACATCGGTCAAATAAGGCAGCGCCTTGTCGCCGCCGATGTCGACCGTGCGGAACACCACCGGCTTGCCGGCGGCGGCGTCGAGCACCGACTTGTACAGCCTTTGCTGGCTCTCGCGCCCAGGCAGCGCGGCGGACACCAGAAACTGGAATTCGGTGCGGAACAGGCCGATGCCGTCGGCGCCGGACACTTCGAGCATCGCCGCATCCTCGGCGAGCCCGGCATTGACCATCAGCGTGACCTTGACTGAGTCGGTGGTGATCGCCGGCTTGCCTTTCAGCGTGGCATATTCGGCGCGGCGCTTGTGGCTCATCGCCATCCGCTGGTCGAAACCCTGGACGATGGCGCGGCTCGGGCGGACGACCACCGTGCCGCTGTCGCCGTCGACCAGCACCGGATCCCCCTCCACGGCGATATGAACGATGTCCTGGACCCGTCCGACGACCGGCACGCCCATCGCCCGCGCGACGATTGTCATGTGCGCGGTCAGCGAGCCTTCCTCCAGCACCACGCCTTTGAGCCGACGACGGTCATATTCGAGCAGTTCGGCGGGCCCGAGGTTGCGGGCGATGAGGATGGCATCGCGCGACAGGCCGGTCTGCGCCGCGGTCCCCATCCGCCCCGAGACAATGCGCATCAACCGGTTCGACAGATCCTCAAGGTCGTGCATCCGCTCCTTCAGCAAAGGATCGTCGATTTCCTGCATCCGCGCGCGGGTGCGTTGCTGAACCCGCTCGATCGCCGCCTCGGCGGTCAGTCCGCTGTCGATCGCCTCGTTGATCCGCCGCGACCAGCCTTCGTCATAAGCGAACATCTTGTAGGTCTCGAGGATCTCCTGATGCTCGCCGGCGGTGCCGAACTCGGCCTCGCGGGTCATCGTGTCGATCTGTTCGCGCATCCGGCGGAAGGCGGCATAGACCCGCGTCCGCTCGGCCTCGGTGTCGTCGGCGACGGTCTGCTCGACGGTCACTCGCGGCTGGTGGAACACGGCGATGCCCTTGCCCA
>JBDSMA010000179.1:0-6494 GCA_039916085.1 Sphingomicrobium sp. | reverse complement strand
TCGCGACCGTGATGAGCGCCACCGGCAGCTTCGACCACCGCGCCATCGACGGCGCCGACGGCGCGCGCCTGATGAAAGCGTTCAAGGCACTCGTGGAGTCGCCGATGGGGCTGGTGGCTTGAGCGCCCAATTCCCTTGGGTCCGTACCATTCTCGCGCTTCTCTTTACGCCTTTGGCGGCTTCTCTCTTTGCCGGAGTCTTTTACGGACCAGTGATCAGCTACGCGATGTGGAACTTCGGCCCTGACAAGAGTGTCGTATTCAAACTGCTCACCCCGGCACTGGGCATCGCCATCTGGGGCACGTTCTTGTTTTGGGGGTTCTCGCTGCTCGTGGCCTTGGTCACCCAAGTGCCTCTGATCTTCGTGCATCGGCAGATCGCCCCCCTTGATTTCAAGGCGCACTTGGCGATCACCGTTGGGTTGGGAATTCTGCTCTTCTGGTTCTTGTTTCCTTTCCCGATGGCGCCCGCGCAGGGCGGTTGGAGCAGGAATGCTGACGGCGGTCTCCTGGCGCCACTACTTTTGGGCGTCGGCGGCGGGGTAGGAGTGGCGTTGCTCTGGTACTGGCTCGTTTTTTCAAAACTGTTCCATCGTGTCTGAGAGCACCCCCCTAATCCGCGTCACCGCGATGCCGACCGACACCAACCCTTATGGCGGGGTGTTCGGTGGGTGGCTGATGAGCCAGATGGCGCTTGCCGCCGGCTCGCTCGCCTCACGCACCGCCAAAGGCAAATGCGTGGTGGTCGCGGCGGACGGGCTGAGCTTCACCGGCGCGCCCAAGGTCGGCGACGAGATTTCGGTCTATGCCGATCTGGTCAAGCAGGGACGCAGCTCGATGACCATCGCCGTCCGCGCCGCAGCCCGCGAGCGCGATGGCGAGCGCGTATTCGATGTGGCGAAGGGGCAATTCACCTTCGTCGCGCTGGGGGAGGATGGGCGGCCTCGGGAACTCCCCTCTCCCCCCGAGGGAGAGGGAGGGAGCCGCAACGCGGCGGAAGGGTGAGGGGGTGACCGGCTACGACCAGCCGACGCTCGCCAAGGCCAAGCGCCTGCGCCGAGACCTGACCGATGCCGAGCGCAAGCTGTGGCAAGTGCTTCGCTCGCGGCAATTCGAAGGCGCAAAGTTTCGCCGTCAGCAGCCGATCGGGCCGTTCATCGCTGATTTCGTTTGTCAGGCGCATCGCCTGATCGTTGAGGCGGATGGCGGACAGCATGCCGGGAGCGAAAGCGACCGTAGCCGAACAGCATTTCTAGAAGCGGCGGGCTATCGCGTGATCCGTTTCTGGAACCACGACATCCTCCAAAATCTTGACGGTGTGGCGCAGTTGATTGTTACGGCACTTGCAACCCCTCACCCCGCTCGTGCGGTGCACGAGTCGCCCTCTCCCTCAAGGGGAGAGGGAAGTTTCGGAGCATTCCATGGCTGACCAATATGATCTCATCGTCCTCGGCTCCGGACCCGGCGGCTATGTCGCGGCGATCCGGGCGGCGCAGCTGGGCTTGAAGGTCGCCATCGTCGAGCGGGAATTGCTCGGCGGGATCTGTCTCAACTGGGGATGCTTCCCGACCAAGGCGTTGCTCCGCTCGGCCGAGCTATTCCACAACATGAAGCACGCCGACACGTTCGGGCTCAGTGCGGGTACGCCGGGGTTCGACCTTGGCAAAGTCGTCGGGCGCAGCCGCGCTGTGGCGAAACAGCTCAATCAGGGCGTCACCCATTTGATGAAGAAGAACAAGATCACGGTGGTGATGGGGGAGGGCGCGCTGACGGCGCCGGGGAAGATGACCGTCACGGCGGAGGGCAAGAAGTCCGAGCTTGCCGCCAAGCACATCATCATCGCGACGGGCGCGCGGGCGAGGGAGTTGCCGTTCGCCAAGGCCGACGGCAAGCGCATCTGGACCTATCGCCACGCCATGACTCCGCCCGAGATGCCAACCGAACTATTGGTCATCGGATCGGGTGCGATCGGGATCGAATTCGCGAGCTTCTACAACGACCTTGGCGCCAAGGTGACGGTAGTCGAGATGCTCGACCGGATCGTGCCGGTGGAAGATGCCGACGTGTCCGACGCGCTGGCCAAATCGCTGGCCAAGCAGGGCATGACGATCCTCACTGGGGCCGGGGTCGAGAGCCTGAAGACCGACGCCAAGGGCGTCGCGGCGACGATCAAGACCGCCGACGGCAAGACCGGCGAGCAGCGCTTCAGCCACTGCATCGTCGCCGTCGGCATCGTTCCCAACACCGAGAATATCGGGCTCGAAGTCTTGAAGGTCGCAACCGACCGCGGCTTCCTCAAGACCGACCCGATGTGCCGCACCAACGTCCCCGGCATCTGGGCGATCGGCGACATCACCGCGCCGCCGTGGCTAGCGCACAAGGCTAGCCATGAAGGTGTCATCGCGGCCGAAGCCATCGCCCAGGCGCTGGGCAACAAGGATGTTCGCCCGCACGCGATGGATGCAAAGAATATCCCCGGCTGCACCTACTGCCACCCGCAGGTCGCCAGCGTCGGCCTGACCGAGGCCAAGGCGAAGGAGGCCGGCCACGAGGTCCGCGTCGGCAAGTTCCCGGCAATCGGCAACGGCAAGGCGATCGCGCTCGGCGAAGTCGAGGGTTTCATCAAGACGGTGTTCGACGCCAGGACCGGCGAGCTTCTCGGCGCGCACATGATCGGCGCCGAGGTGACCGAGCTGATCCAGGGCTACACCATCGGCAAGACCGCCGAGCTGGTCGAGGAGGATTTCATCCGCACCGTCTTCCCCCACCCGACCCTGTCGGAAATGATGCACGAAAGCGTGCTCAGCGCCTATGGCCGGGTGATCCACATCTGAGGAGACGACGTGAGCGACACCGGCCATAACAACCGCACCTTGTGGATCGCGTTCGGGGCCAACCTGGGGATCGCGGTGTCGAAGTTCGGCGCGGCGGCGTTCACCGGCTCGTCGGCAATGCTGACCGAGGGCGTCCACTCGGTGGTCGATTCGACCAACCAACTGCTGTTGCTGTGGGGCCGCAAGGCGGCGGGCAGGCCGGCCGACGAGCATCACCCGTTCGGCTATGGCCGCGAGCTGTACTTCTGGAGCTTCGTCGTCGCCGTTATGGTATTCGCGCTGGGCGCCGGCGTGTCGATCTATGAAGGCATCGTCCATATGGCGAATCCGGAGCCCGCGGTGGCCCCGATCGTCGCCTACATTGTCCTTGTCATCGCCTTCCTGCTCGAGGGCGGATCGACCTGGACGGCGTTCGTCGAGTTCAAGGAGGCCAAGGGAAAGCTCGGCTGGGTCGAGGCGGTCAAGGCGTCGAAGGACCCGCCGGGGTTCATTGTGTTGCTGGAGAATGGCGCGGCAATGTTCGGCATCGTTGTCGCCGCGGTCGGGCTCGGCCTGTCGCAGCTGACCGGCGACCCGCGGTTCGACGGCGCCGCCTCGATCGTCATCGGCGCCATTCTCGGCCTCACCGCGTGGGTGCTGGCGGTCGAATCGAAGCAATTGCTGATCGGCGAAAGCGCCGACCCGATGCTGGTCGCGGACTTGCGCGGGATGGTCTGCGGACAAAGCGGAGTCACCGGGGTCGGCGAGGTGTTGACTGTTCACAGCTCGCCCGACCAGATCACCGCCATGCTGTCGGTTGATTTCGACGACCACATCACCGCCGGCGAGGTCGAACTGATCGTCCAGCGGATCGAAGTCGAGGCGGCGGCGCGCTATCCGCTGGTCACGCGACTCTACATCCGCCCGCGGCGCGGCGCGGAGTGCGAACCGTGCGGGCCGGGGGGTTTCCCGGAACGGGCGCCGATCTAGTCCGTTCTGGCAGCGCGGCCGCTTGCCGCGCGAAAGACAAAGGATGTCCTCCCATGCGTAATAGCTATCTCCTCGCAGCGGCGGCGCTGGCCATTGCCACCGTCGCCTGCAGTAAAAAGGAACCCGCGCCCGACACCGCGCTGAATGATACCACGCTGGTCGATAACACGGTCAGCGGCGACATGAATACGACCGCCGCCGCGCCGATGGGCGACGCCGACTTCGCCAACGCCGTCGCCTCGGGTGGCCGTTTTGAAGTCGATAGTTCGAACCTTGCCGCCACGCGGGCGAGTTCCCCGGCGGTCAAATCGCTGGCGTCGATGATCGCCGCCGATCACAAGAAGGCAGGCGCTGACCTCAAGGCGGCCGCCTCGAAGGCGCCATCGCCCTTCACCCCGGCTGACGGGCTGACCACCAAACAGAAGGCCGACCTGGAAGCGCTGAAAGCGGCCAAGGGCGCCGACTTCGACAAGTTATACGTGTCACAGCAGATCGCGGCCCATGAGGAAGCGCTGAACGCACTTCATGGATATGCAGCGGGCGGCGCGACTCCGTCGCTCAAGGAGTTTGCGTCGAAGACGGCAACCGCGGTCCAGGGCCATCTGGACAAGCTCAACGCCCTCAAGCTGTAGCGTGACCTCGATTCTCGACCGGGACCAGATCTACGCCCGTTTCCATGTGGCGGTGAACCTGGCCCCGGTCGAGCTCGAGGAATGGCTGGAGAGCGACGAGAGCTTCAAGGTCGGATACAAGCGACCGGGCGAAGCGGAGAGCGTCGGCCATGCCAGCGGCCGGAGGATCGTCGAAATCCTGCGAACGCGCAAAGCAGCCCTGACCGACGGCGATTATGAACACATGCGCAAGGTCGTTGGCTATATCCGCCGCCACAGCGCCCAGCGGCCGGAGAATGTCGTCACCTCGCGCTGGCGCTACTCGCTGATGAACTGGGGACATGACCCCCTTAAAGAGGACGAACGATGAAGGGCTATCACGACAATATCGAGCGGCTGACAAAGTCGAACGGCGACTTCCGCCGTGTGCTCTATACCGGCAAGCATTTGCAGCTGGTGCTGATGAGTCTCAAGCCGGGCGAAGAGATCGGCGCCGAGGTCCACCCCGACAACGACCAGTTCTTCCGCGTCGATTCGGGCAGCGGGGTGGTCACTATCGACGGCCAGGACAGCAAGATCGGCGACGGCTATGCGGTCGTGGTCCCCGCCGGCGCGCGGCACAATATCCGCAACGATGGGGACGAGCCGCTCAAGCTCTACACCCTCTACGGCCCGCCCGACCACAAGGACCGGACGGTCCACAAGACCAAGGCCGACGCCGAGGCTAATCACGCCGCCGACCATTGGGACGGCAAGACCACCGAGTAGGTGGCAAATCCGCCAGTTGGCCCAAGGGCTCCCCGTTGACCTAATCGCCAATCCTCCGTAAGGGGCCGCCTGTCCGAGCGACCTGCGATTCTTCGCGGCGCCGCCCGGGCAAGAGCTGAACATTGCTCAACGACGCGATGGCCAGGCGGCCGACAGGTCCGCCCGGACTTCGCCTATTCGCGTTGGGCAAAAGTAACCGTCGGGGACTTCCCGGCACAGAAAGGTGAAGGCTTCATGCCGACGATCAACCAGCTGGTCCGCAAGGGCCGGGACCCGCAGAAGGCCAAGTCCAAGGTCCCTGCAATGGAACAGAACCCGCAAAAGCGCGGCGTCTGCACCCGAGTTTATACCACCACGCCCAAGAAGCCGAACTCGGCGTTGCGCAAGGTTGCCAAGGTCCGCCTGACCAACCAGCGCGAAGTCATCAGCTACATCCCGGGCGAGGGGCATAACTTGCAGGAGCATTCGGTGGTGCTGATCCGCGGGGGCCGCGTGCGCGACCTTCCCGGTGTGCGCTATCACGTGCTGCGCGGCGTGCTCGACACCCAGGGTGTCAAGGATCGCCGCCAGTCGCGCTCGAAGTACGGCGCCAAGCGCCCGAAATAAGCTGGTTTAAGCAGGCCGCGCCGCCGCTGAGTCTGGCGCGCCGCTCGTTATAAGGAATTTTCTATGTCCCGTCGTCGCCGCCCAGAAAAGCGAATCATCCTTCCCGATCCCAAGTTCGGGGACATCACTTTGTCGAAGTTCATGAATTCGGTCATGCTCGACGGCAAGAAGTCCGTCGCCGAGAGCATCGTCTACGGTGCGCTGGAAACCGTCGAGGCCCGCCTCAAGAAGGATCCACTCGGCGTATTCCATGAGGCGCTGACCAACATCAAGCCGGGCATCGAAGTTCGCAGCCGCCGGGTCGGCGGCGCGACCTATCAGGTGCCGGTTGAGGTGCGCGACGTCCGTGCCCAGGCGCTGGCCATCCGCTGGCTCATCACCGCCGCCCGCGCGCGATCGGAAAAGACCATGGCCGGGCGTTTGTCGGGCGAGCTGATGGATGCCTCGCAGAACCGCGGCAACGCGGTCAAGAAGCGCGAGGACACGCATCGCATGGCCGAAGCGAACCGCGCCTTCAGCCACTACCGCTGGTAGTTTTCGTACCTATATCGTGGGGGCGCCGGACCGCCGGCTCCCCACATTCTCAAGGAATCTGACATGGCCCGCAGCCATCCGCTCGACCGTTATCGCAACATCGGCATCATGGCGCACATCGACGCCGGCAAGACGACGACGACCGAGCGCATCCTCTATTACACCGGCAAGTC
>JBDSMA010000178.1:0-3756 GCA_039916085.1 Sphingomicrobium sp. | reverse complement strand
GAATTGGTCGATGATCGTCTGCGCGCCATTTGCGAAGTCACCGAATTGCGCTTCCCACAGCACCAGCGTCTTCGGATCGGCGATCGAATAGCCATATTCGAAGCCGAGCACGCCGAATTCGGACAGCGGGCTGTCGCGCACTTCGAACCGTGGGCCGCGGTCACCGGCGATCTCGCGCAGCGGGATATATTTCTCGCCATTGGTCTGGTCGACCCACACCGCATGGCGTTGCGAGAAGGTGCCGCGGCCCGAATCCTGGCCGGACAGGCGAACACCAAAGCCGTCCTCGGCGAGGCTGCCGAAGGCCAGCGCCTCGCCGGTCGCCCAATCAATTCCCTCGCCGGCCGCCAGTGCCGCTTTCTTAGCGTCGAGGATGCGGCCCAGTGTCTTGTGGATGGTCAGGCCTTCGGGGACGGTGGTCAGCAGCCCGGCGAGCTTGTCATAGGTCGCGTCGTCGATCGCGGTCGAGGCGTTGCGGCGGGCAAGCACCGGCTCGTCGGGGCGGTTGAGCCCGCTCCAGCGGCCTTCGAACCAGTCGGCCTTGTTGGGCAAATAGCTGGCGCCGGCCTCGAACTCGCCTTCGAGCAGGGTGGTGAACTGCCTGGTCTGCTCATCGATCCACGGCTGATCGACGACGCCTTGCGCGATCAGCCTGGCGCCGTAGATTTCGCTGATCGGCGGATGCGTGCGGATGGCGGCGTACATCAAGGGCTGGGTGAAGCTCGGCTCGTCGCCTTCATTGTGGCCGAAGCGGCGGTAGCACCACATGTCGATGACGATGTCGCGGTTGAACGTCTGACGGAATTCGATCGCCACCTTGCAGCAAAAGGTGACCGCCTCGGGATCGTCGCCGTTGACGTGGAGGATCGGCGCCTGGACCGATTTGGCGATGTCCGACGGGTAAGGCGACGAGCGGGCGAACTGCGGCGACGTGGTGAAGCCGACCTGATTGTTGATGACGAAGTGGAGCGTCCCGCCGGTGCCGTAACCGGGCAGGCCGGAGAAGCCGAAGCATTCAGCGACGATGCCCTGGCCGGCGAAGGCGGCGTCGCCGTGAAGCAGGACCGGCAACACCGTTGTGCCATGCTTGTCGCCGCGCAGCGCCTGCACAGCACGGCTTTTGCCCAGCACGACCGGATCGACCGCTTCAAGATGCGACGGGTTGGCGGCGAGGCTCAGATGGACCTTGTTGCCGTCGAATTCGCGATCCGACGAAGTGCCAAGGTGATATTTGACGTCGCCCGACCCGCCAACGTCGGCCGGGTTGGCGGCGCCGCCCGCGAATTCGCTGAAGATTGCGCGATACGGCTTGCCCATCACATTCGACAAGACGTTGAGGCGACCGCGATGGGCCATGCCGACGGTGATCTCGCTGACGCCCAACTGGCCGCCATATTTGATCACCGCTTCGAGCGCGGGAATCGCGCTTTCGCCGCCGTCGAGACCGAACCTTTTGGTCCCGACATATTTGCGGGCGAGAAATTTCTCCCACTGCTCGCCGTGGATGACCTTGGTGAGGATCGACTGCTTGCCTTCGGGCGTGAAGACGATTTCGGCGTCCTTGCCCTCCATCCGGTCTTGGAGGAATCGGCGCTCCTCAAGGTCATTGATGTGCATATATTCAAGGCCGACATGGCCGCAGTAGTTGGCCTGGAGCACGGCGACGATCTGCCGCACCGATGCTTCCTCGAACCCCAGTGCGCCGCCAAGCCAGATCTTGCGATCGAGGTCGGCGTCCGAAAAGCCGTGGTAAGCCGGCGACAGGTCGGCCGGCAGTTCGTAATGGGCGAGACCCAGTGGGTCGAGCCTGGCCGCGAGGTGGCCGCGCACCCGATAGGTGCGGATCAGCATCATTGCGCGGATGCTGTCATCCGCTGCGCGGCGGATCGCCGCCTCGTCGGTAACTCCCGTTGCGGTCGCCGCGGCCTCGGCGGCGGTGGAGACCTGCTCGATCGTCGCTTCGGTTGGGTCAAGCCCGGCATTGACCGGATCGAGCGCCGCCACCGGCCAATTCGGCCGCGCCCAACTTGGGCCTTGCTCGTGATCGATCGACATCGAGTCCATGAAGTGACTAACCCTTGAGCAGCGCCGTGAGTGTCGTGCCGAGTTCAGATGGCGACGGGGAGACGCGAATTCCAGCGGCCTGCATCGCCGCGATCTTGTCTTCGGCGCCGCCCTTGCCGCCGGAAACGATCGCCCCGGCGTGGCCCATCCGCCGCCCCGGCGGCGCGGTCAGACCGGCGATGAAGCCAACAATGGGCTTGGACCGGCCGCGCTTCGCCTCGTCAGCGAGGAATTGCGCCGCGTCTTCCTCGGCCGAGCCGCCGATCTCGCCGATCATGATGATCGACTGGGTCGCATCGTCGGCGAGGAACAGTTCGAGCATGTCGATGAAGTTGGTGCCGTTGACCGGGTCGCCGCCGATGCCAACCGCGGTGGACTGCCCAAGCCCCTCGTTGGTGGTCTGGAACACCGCTTCGTAGGTCAGTGTGCCCGAACGCGAGACGACGCCAACGCTGCCCTTGGAAAAGATGTTGCCGGGCATGATCCCGATCTTGCACTCGCCCGGAGTCAGCACGCCGGGGCAATTCGGCCCGATCAGCCGCGACTTCGAGCCGCACAAAGCGCGCTTGACCTTGACCATGTCGAGCACCGGAATGCCTTCGGTGATGGTGACGATCAGCGGCACCCCGGCATCGATCGCCTCAAGGATCGAATCCGCGGCGAACGGCGGCGGGACATAGATGACAGACGCCGTCGCGCCGGTCTTGGCGACCGCTTCGGCTACCGTGTCGAACACCGGCAGACCAATGTGGGTCGAACCGCCCTTGCCCGGAGTCACCCCGCCAACCATCTGCGTGCCGTAAGCAAGCGCTTGCTGCGTATGGAACGTGCCGGTCTCGCCGGTCATTCCTTGGGTGATGACCTTGGTCGCCTTGTTGACGAGGATGCTCACTGCCCGAGGCTTCCGTCGATCGCCTTGCACGCGACCAGCAGTTCCTTGACCGCGTCGACGCTGACGGTGAAATTCTTCTGGGCTTCGGCGTCCAATTCGATCTCGACGATCTTCTCGACCCCGCCCGCGCCGATCACGATCGGCACCCCGACGTAGAGATTGTCGACGCCATATTGGCCGGTCAGGTTGGCCGCCGCCGGGAGGACGCGTTTCTTGTCCTTCAAAAAGCTGTCGGCCATCGCGATCGCAGCAGTGGCGGGGGCGTAGAAGGCGCTGCCGTTGCCGAGCAAGGCGACGATCTCGCCGCCGCCGCCACGCGTGCGTTTGACGATCGCGTCGATCTTGTCCTTCGTCGACCAACCCATCTTGATGAGGTCCGGAATCGGGATTCCGGCCACCGTGGAATATTCGACGATCGGGACCATCGTGTCGCCGTGGCCGCCAAGCACGAAGGCGGTGACATCCTCGACCGAGACCCCAAATTCGTCGGCGAGGAAGTGGCGGAAGCGCGCCGAATCAAGCACGCCCGCCATGCCGACCACCATCTTGTGCGGCAGTCCTGAAAATTCGCGCAGTGCCCACACCATAGCGTCCAATGGATTGGTGATGCAGATTACGAAGGCATTGGGGGCATTGGCCTTGATGCCCTCGCCGACCGCCTTCATCACCTTGAGGTTGATGCCGAGCAAATCGTCGCGGCTCATCCCCGGCTTGCGCGCGATCCCGGCGGTGACGATGCACACGTCGGCGCCGGCGATGTCGGCATAGTCGTTCGAACCCTTGAGGGTGACGTCATAGCC
>JBDSMA010000177.1:0-8626 GCA_039916085.1 Sphingomicrobium sp. | reverse complement strand
GAGGCGCGCGGCGCGGCCGACAGCCTGGCGCTGCGGCTGAGGTTCAGCGACGCCGAGCTCTATGCCCGGCGCTCGCCGGGGGGCGAGGGTGACGCGCGCAACGTGTTCGAAGCGCTGGAGACGGCGCGGGTCGAGGCGCTCGGCACGCGGGCGATGGCCGGGGTCGGCGCCAACCTGCTGTCGCTGGCCGAGGCGCGGGTGCGCGGCGACGCCATCACCAGAGCGCGGTCGGGCGAAGAAGTGCCGCTGGCGACGGCCGTGGGCCTGCTCGCGCGGCGGCGGCTGAGCGGGCTCGAGCCACCGGAGGCGGCGCGCGCCGGGCTGGCGCTGATCGCGCCGTGGATCGAGCAGAAGGCGGGGCCCGAACTCGACGGTCTGGCGCTGACGATCGACGACCAGGCGGCGTTTGCGACGCTGGCGCGGCGGCTGCTCGAGGACCTCGAACTGGCCGACCCTGAACAGCCGTCCCAGCCCGACGACGAAGGTGGCGACGACGAACAGGGCGATGAGGACGGCCCCGACGAGGACGACGATGTCGACGGCGACGGCGCCGCGGGCGGCGAGATGGAGATGCGCGCCGATGACAGCGAGCATGACGAGGGTGAAGACGAAAGCGCCCCCAGCGAAGCCGACATGGACCAGGGCGACGCCAGCGAAGGCGACGACGGCACCGACCAGGCCCGCGCCACCGCCAACCGGCGCAACTGGCCCGAAGCGCCGGCGAGCGACTATAAGCCATTCACTACCCGCTTTGACGAGACGGTCGCCGCCGCCGACCTGTGCGACGAGGAGGAATTGACCCGGCTGCGCGCCTATCTCGACCAGCAGATGGCCAGCCTTGGCGGGGTCGTCACGCGGCTCGCCAATCGGTTGCAGCGGCGGCTGATGGCGCAGCAGGCGCGAAGCTGGGAATTCGACCGCGAGGAGGGGATGCTCGATTCGGCCCGGATTGCCCGCGTGATCGTCTCGCCCGGCCATTCATTGAGCTACAAGATCGAGCGCGAGACGGCATTCAAGGATACGGTGGTCAGCCTTCTGATCGACAATTCAGGGTCGATGCGCGGGCGGCCGATCTCGATCGCCGCGACCAGCGCCGACATTCTCGCGCGGACGCTGGAGCGGTGCGGGGTGGCGACCGAGATCCTCGGCTTCACGACGCGGGCTTGGAAGGGCGGGCAAAGCCGCGAGGCGTGGCTTGGTGAAGGCCGGCCGCTCCACCCAGGCCGGCTCAACGATCTGCGCCATATTCTCTACAAGCGTGCGGACGAGCCCTATCGTCATGCCCGGCGAAGCCTCGGGCTGATGATGCGCGAGGGGTTGCTCAAGGAGAACATCGACGGCGAGGCGTTGCTGTGGGCGCATTCGCGCCTGCTCGCGCGGCCCGAGGAACGGCGCATCCTGATGGTCATCTCGGACGGCGCGCCGGTCGATGATTCGACAGCCTCGGCCAATGGCGGTGCTTATCTCGAACGGCATTTGAGCCAGGTAATCGAGTGGATCGAGACGCGATCGAGCGTCGAACTGGCGGCGATCGGTATCGGCCACGACGTCACCCGCCACTATCGCCGGGCGGTGACGATCATGGACGCCGAGCAGCTTGGTGGCGTGCTGATCGAGCAGCTTGCCGGCTTGTTCGACACTGTTTGATGGAGCGTGGCTCGGGCAAGGACAGAACTTGGGCCCGGGGCGATTACGCGCCCCGGGCCCCCCTCGTTACGCGACGCGAGGGATTCTGTGCGCCGTTGCCAGCGGGTCAGCGAGATAAAAAGGGGAAAAAACTCGCCGTAGCAAAGACTTATGCGCGATTCGCCGTTGAACGAAGCTGAACAAGCGGTGCAGCCAATGTTCAGCAAATCCAATATTTTCAGTGGCTTGCTTCTGGCCAGTGCGGTGCTCGGCTTTAGCGCCTGGGCCAAGGGGCAGCCGAACCGCGTGCCAGCACCGCCGAAGGCGGCGGCGATCCGCTTCGAACCGGCGGCGACGAGCAACTGGCGGATCTCTGGGGCGCGGCTGACCGGCGCCTGGCGGCTGACATCAGACGAACCGCGGTTCGGCGGCGCGTCCGCGCTGGCAATCGATGGCGGGGAATTTCTCGCGTTGACCGATTCGGGCGTGGCGATCCGCTTCGGCCCGCCGCGCGGCGGCTCAGCGACAAGCAAGGGACAGTTCGCCGAACTTGGTGACGGGCCGTGCGACCCGCGATGGAAGTCGTGCCGCGATTCGGAGGCGCTGGCCAGGGCGCCGGGCGGCGGCTGGTACGTCGCGTTCGAGAACTATCATTCGCTGTGGCGATTCGACCCGGCACTGCGGGGCGGGATCGAAGTCGCTAGCCTTGAGGACGAGGGGTTTGTTCCCAACCGCGGGATCGAAGGGCTGATTGGTCTCGCCAGCGGACGCCTGCTGGCCTTCCCGGAAGATGGTGTGGAGATGCTGACGGCGAACCCCGCCACGGGCCGGGTGACCCGCGGAGCGGTGCGCGGTCTGGGGCCAGGCGTGTCTGACGCGGTGGTGCTGCCCGATGGGCGGGTGTTGCTGGTGCGTCGGCGGTTCGGGCTGACCGGCTTCACGACCGAACTGCTGGCGCTGGGCAGGGACCGGCAGGGGTGGGCGGTGGCGCGGGTCGCGCGGCTGTCGCTCGGCTGGCTCGACAATGTCGAAGGCGCCGCGGCGACGCCGCTGCCCGATGGCGAGACGCGGTTGTGGCTGGTGACCGACAATGATTTCCGCGCCGGGTGGGCGACACTGTTGCTGGCGATCGACCTGCCGCCCGCGCCGGGGCGGCAAATGAAGGGCTAGGCGGCCGCCTTGGCCTTCTTGGCCAGCTCGCGCTTCAGCTTGACGGCGCGGATCGACAGTTTGTCGTCGCTCGTCTTGGTCAGCCAATTGTCGAGGCCGCCGACATGCTCGACCGAACGCAGGCCGTGGGTCGAAACCTTCAGCTTGACGCTTTTTTCGAGCGCATCGGAGAGCAGCGTCACGTTCTGCAGGTTCGGCAGAAACGTCCGCTTGGTCTTGTTGTTGGCGTGGGAAACATTGTTGCCCACCTGCCGGCCCTTGCCGGTCAGCTCGCAAACGCGCGACATAAATCACCTTATCTGAAGCCGGACGCAGCAGTGCCCGTGAAGCGCCGCCGGATAGCGGCAGGGGCCGAATACGTCAACCGCCAGCGCATTATGTCGGAAACCCGACAAGAGTTGCCGCGTTATGTGTTCAAAGCCACCATTGCGGGGAACATACCATGCGCGCTTTCTTCTTCATCCTTATCCTGGCTGTCGTCGCCCTGATCGTCGGGGTCAGCACCGGCCTCATCAACATTTCGCAGACCCGTGAGGCCAAGGCGCCGGGCGTGACGGCGCAGGGGGGCAAGATCGAGGCCCACGGGGGTCAGGCCCCGGCGTTCGACGTCCAGACCGGCACGATCGGCGTCGGCAGCAAGACGGTCGACGCGCCGCTGCCGACACTGAAAGTCGAACGCGGCAACAAGCAGGTGACCGTGCCCGCGCTTGAAGTGCGCCGCCCGGGTGACGTCCAGGCCAACCAGGCCGCGCCGGCCCATTAAGCCTTGAATGACGGCGGCGCGGGGTTGCGCTAGGGGAGCGCGGTGAGCGCGTTTCCCTTACCCCCGCCGATGCGCCGCGCACTCGACCTTGCCGCCGAGGCAGCGGCGGCGGGCGAAGTGCCGGTAGGCGCGGTGATCACGCTGGACGGCGGGATCATCGCCGAGGCACGCAATGCGATGCGCGGGTCGAACGATCCCACCGCCCATGCCGAGATAGTCGCTATCCGCGCCGCCGCCGCGCGCCTCGGCCGGGCACGGCTCGACGGCTGCATATTGTGGGTCAGCCTGGAACCGTGCGCGATGTGCGCCGGGGCGGTGGCGCTGGCCCGGATCGACACGCTTCACTTCGCCGCCGAGGATCCCAAAGGTGGCGGCGTCGTCCACGGCGCGCGGGTGTTCGCCCAACCAACCTGCCATCACCGTCCCGAAGTGCTGTCGGGCCTCGGCGAGGAAGAAGCGGGAGCGCTGCTCAGGGCTTTTTTTGCTGAGCGGCGCGCGTAGAAAAAGAGCGCCGCGAGCGGCGCCCTTTCCCTGTTATGCGAACGGCTAAGCGTTACTGGCCGGCGACGATCGGAACGACCTTGATTTCGACCCGGCGGTTCTGCGCGCGGCCCATTTCGGTGTCGTTGGACGCGATCGGCGTCGTCTCGCCGTAGCCGCGGACGCCCATGCGGGCGCGGGCGACCCCGCGCATCTCAAGGTAATTGGCGACAGACTGGGCGCGGTTGACCGACAGCGTCTGGTTATAGGCGTCCGATCCGGTTGAATCGGTGTGGCCAAGGACGTCGATATAGGTCTGGTTGTAGCTCGCCAGGGTCGAGGCGACATTGTCCAGCGTGGTCCTGAACTGCGGCTGGATGGTGTAGCTGTCGACAGGGAAGGTGATGCCCGATGGCATGCGCAGGACCAGGTCGTCGCCCTGACGGATGACGTCGACGCCGGTGCCGGCAGTCTTGCGACGAAGCTCGGCCTCCTGGCGATCCATGTAAGCGCCGGCCGCGCCGCCGGCGATGGCACCGATGCCCGCCCCGAGGATTTTTTCGGTCCGATCCGAGCGGCCGCCGACGAGGTCGCCGAGCAGATAGCCGCCGAGCGCGCCGCCGACGGCGCCAATCGCGGTCTTCGAAATCTCGCGCTGGCCAGTGTAAGGGTTGGTGGTGCAGGCAGCGGTGGCGACCAGCGCGCCAGACAAGGCGATTGCGGTCAAGGTGCGGTAATTGCGCATTTTATAGTCTCCAGGAATGACGGGGTTCGGGTTGGGAACGGCGCATAAGGCCGATGGTTCCGCCGGCTTATCGTTTGCCTGCGCTTGCCGCGCGCTGGTTTTGGCGGCATTGAGTCCAGCGCACCATGAGCGTCCCGCTTGCACCCTTCCCCTGGCTCGACATCGTCCTGATCCTTGCGTTGGTCGCGTTGAACGGCGTCTTGTCGATGAGCGAGCTGGCGATCGTTTCCGCGCGCGAGGCGCGGCTGAAGGCGATGGCCAAGGCCGGCAGCAAGGGGGCGCGGGTGGCACTCGACCTGGCCTCCGAACCGGGCCGCTTTCTGTCGACGGTACAGACCGGGATCACGCTGATCGGCATCCTGGCCGGCGCCTATTCCGGCTCTCGCCTTGGCGCACCGGTCGCCGAACGGATCGAACTGCTCGGCATCGAACATGATATGGCGCAGACAGCGGGCTTCGGGCTGGTCATTGTCTGCACGACCTTTGCCTCACTGGTGATCGGCGAGCTGGTTCCCAAGCAATTCGCGCTGAGAAGCGCGGAGCCAATCGCCGCGATCATGGCCCGGCCGATGCTGTGGTTGTCGAAAGCCACCGCGCCGTTCGTTTGGCTGCTTGATCGCACCAGCGCCGGCATTTTTCACCTGCTCGGCCTCGATCGCGAATCGAAGAATGTGGTGACCGCGGAGGAGCTTCACTTGGTCGTCGCCGAAGCGCACACGTCGGGCGTGCTCGAGGAAAGCGAGCGGGCGATCATATCGGGCATCGTCCGCCTCGCCGATCGACCGGTGCGCGAGGTAATGACACCGCGAACCGACATCGACTGGATCGACATCGATTGCACCGCCGACGAGATTCGCGCCGCGCTGGCGGCGACTCCGCACAGCCGGATTCCGGTCGCCAAGGGCTCGGTCGACGACATTGTCGGCGTGGTGTCGACCCGCGACATGCTCGGCGCCCTGCTCGACGGGCAGGCGATCAACCTTGCAGCGTTGACCCGTTCGGCGCCGGTTATCCCCGATTTGATGGATGCGATGGACGCGCTCGCCGTACTGCGCGGCGCCGACGTGCCGTTGGCGCTGGTCCACGACGAATATGGCCATCTCGACGGGATCGTAACGCCGGGATCGATCCTCGCCGCTCTGGCCGGGGCATTCGCCAACGACATGGACGAAGGGGAAGGGCCGCCGTGCCTTGAGCGCGACGACGGCAGCTGGCTGGTGTCGGGCGCGGCCAGCGCTGACTTGCTGGCCGACCGCATGGGCATCGCGATGCCCGCCGAGCGCGACTATACGACCGTCGCGGGTTTCGCTCTGTCGGTGCTCAAGCGCATCCCGGTCGAAGGCGAGAAGTTCGTCCATGACCATTGGACGTTCGAAGTGGTCGACATGGACGGGCGCAAGATCGACAAGTTGCTGGCGATACGCAAGCGCATGCGCCGAGCCAATGGCGCGACCGAAACGGGCGCGCCGACGCCTGCCTAGGCCGAGCTACAACTTGCCGAAGCGCTGCTCGTAACCATCGGTGTCGCCGCGCGCGAGGTAATGCGCTTGCTCGACAATGCGGTCGCGGGCCAAGCGGCCGCGAAAGGCGCCAAGCGATTCGTCGAGCACCTCGACCTGGTCGGGCGACAGCTTGGCGATCTGGTCGAACCGGGTGATACCGATGCCGTTGAGCATCGTCGCCAGTTTCGGCCCAACACCTTTCAAATCCTGGAGCGGGTCGGGCGGGCCGCTGGCGCCGGGTAGTTCATCGTGGACCCGCGCCCCAAGGATCTGGCCGGCGACGTCGCTCGTCGCTGCCGCCACTTCGTCGATGACACCGCGACCTTCACCCTTGGCGGCGGTCATGTGCGGGCGGACTGGCGTGTCGCTCGACAACCTGATTCGCTGACGCGGGCGGAACACCAGCCAGCCGGTAATCGCCCCGATCACCAGGCCGATGACAATCAGCGGCCAATATTCACTCCACAACAGGGTCATACTCTTCCTCCGTCAGAACCGGTCCAGAACATGCGCCCGGCGACGCAGTTCGAGGAGATAGGCAAAGATCATGCCGATGGCATAGCCGACGAGGGCCATCAGCTCGGCCTCGGCGAGCAAAGGCAGGCCGGCGGCCTCGGGCGCGTCAACCCAGCGCGCGGCGCCGACCCCCGGAAGCGTGGCGAGCAGGCGGACAATTTCGCGGCGCTGGAAATCATCGGCCGGACCGGCGAGGAGCAGGGTGCGGCGGAGCGGCGAGTGTTCGAGCCGGGCGGTGATCCGCGGCATTTCATAATTGTCGAGCACGATCCGCGCGTCGCCCTCGATCCGCGCGGTAACTCGATTGGCGGCGCCGAGCGGACCATGCCACAGCGCCCCCGCGGCGAGGGTCGCGGCGATCCCGGTGAACAGTCCCGGCCAGAACTTCATGCCTCGCTCGCGGCATGGAGCCGGCCCAGCTCGCGCCAGCCGATGTCGCGGCGGTGGAAGCCGTCGGCATAGTCGATCTGGTCGACCGCGCGGTAAGCACGAGCGGCGGTCTCGGCGAGGGTCGGCCCGCGCGCAGTGACCGCAAGAACTCGCCCGCCGCTGCCGATCAGCACGCCGTCGGGCGATGCGGTGCCGGCGTGGAATACCGTGACGCCCTCGATAAGTTCGGCGGAGTCGATGGCGCGGATCGCGCCGCCCTGGCGCGGCGTGCCGGGGTAGCCGGCGGCGGCGACGATCACCGTCATCGTCACCTCGTCCGATAGCGCCGGGGCATCGAACGGGGCGCCGGTCGCGACGGCGTGGAGCAACGCGGCGAAGTCGCCCTTGATGCGCGGCATAATCGCCTCGCACTCCGGGTCGCCGAAGCGGACGTTGTACTCGATCAGCTTGGGGCCGTCGGTGGTCAGCATCAACCCGGCGTAAAGCACGCCGGAGACGGGTGTGCCGGCGTCGGCCATGGCGCGCGCTGTCGGCTCGACGATGTCGAGCATCGCTTGGGCTTCGAGCTCGGGAGTCAGCACGCGGGCGGGCGAATAAGCGCCCATGCCGCCAGTGTTGGGCCCGGTGTCGCCCTCCCCGACGCGCTTGTGATCCTGGGCCGTGGCGAGGACCACGGCGCGGGTCCCTTCGACCAGCGCGAACAGGCTGGCCTCCTCACCGTCGAGGAATTCCTCAATCACCATTGCCCCGTCGCCCGCGGCGCGGATCGCGGTTTCCGCCTCGGCGCGGGTCATGGCGACGGTGACGCCCTTGCCCGCGGCGAGGCCATCCGCCTTGATCACCACCGGGATGGCGAAGCGGTCGAGCGCGGCGAACGCCTCGGCGACGGTGTCGACGCGGACGTAGGCGGCGGTGGGGATTCCGGCGCGGGCACACAAATCCTTGGTGAAGCCCTTGGAGCCTTCGAGCCGGGCGGCGGCGGCGGACGGGCCGAAGATGGCGATGCCGGCGGCGCGGGCGGCATCGGCGACCCCGGCGACCAGCGGCGCCTCGGGTCCGACGACAATCAAATCGATCGCGCGCGCTCGCGCGAGGGCAACTACCGCCTGGGGGTCGCACGGATCGAGCGCAACGCACTGGGCCCAGCGGCCGATGCCGGGATTGCCGGGCGCGCAGAGCAAAGCATCGCAGCTTGGCGATTGCCTAAGCCGCCACGCCAGCGCATCTTCGCGGCCCCCCGAACCCAGCAGCAGGATGTTCATGACCACCTCGACCTTCGGTCCCGACGACGACAATGCCAGCGGCCTGTTAGCCGAGGCGAAGGGCGGCGACAATTCGCCCGCGCTGTCGGTCAGCGAACTGTCGGGCGCCTTGAAGCGGACGGTCGAGGCGGCGTTCGGGCTGGTTCGCGTGCGCGGCGAGATTTCGGGGTGG
>JBDSMA010000176.1:0-2637 GCA_039916085.1 Sphingomicrobium sp. | reverse complement strand
AGCGACCAGGCGGTAGGCGGCGGCAAGGTCAACGCGGATCGCCCATTCCTCATCGCTCACCTTGCCCTTGAGCGACGGGATGTCGACCATAGCGCTTTCGCTGATAAATGCCCTGGCCCCCTCCATTCCACGGGTCATGCTGTCGACGCGGTTCATTGGGCTTGCTCCTGATGGGGCACTTGGCGGTCGGGGTGGGCGGCGGCGAAGGCCGGGTGGGCGCTGGCGGTCTCGTCGGCGCGGCGCAGCGTTGGATAATCGGCGATCGGTACCGAAAAGCGGCGGGCGTTGTAGAGTTGGGGTACGAGGCAGATATCGGCCAGGCTGGGCGCATCGCCGATCAGGAAGGCGCCGGCGCGGGGCTGCGCCATGGCTTCCAGCGCGGCAAGACCTTCAACCACCCAGTGGCGATACCAGTCGTCCTTGGCTTCCTGCGCCTGCCCAAGCGTCCCTTCAAGATATTTGAGCACGCGCAAATTGTTGAGCGGGTGGATATCGCACGCCACGGTCAGCGCTAGCGCGAGCACATGGCTGCGCTCGGCGACGTCCCGGGGAACGAACGGGTTGGGTTTGAACCTGGCGTCGAGATAATCGCAAATGGCGAGGCTCTGGGTCAGCTGGTGACCGTCGATGACGAGCATCGGCACGAAGCCTTGCGGGTTAAGCGTACGATAAGCGGCGCTTTTCTGCGCGCCCTTGGCGAGGTTGATCTGGCGCTGTTCGTAATCGACACTTTTCAGGTTGAGCGCGATGCGCACCCGGTACGCGGCCGACGAACGGAAATAGTCATAGAGGATGGGGCGGCTCATTGGCGGAGAGTGCGCCGCGCGCGGCGGGTTCGTCAATCGAGGAACGGGGCGATCACCGCGGCGGGAACGCGCAGCGGGCGGCCGCTGGCCTTGTCGAGGATCGCCCACATGGTAGTCGCCCGGACGCGGATCCTGCCGTCCTCGCCGGTGAATTCCATGTGGCGCTCGAACCGCGCGCCCTTCGGCGCCTCGCCGACCCAGGTGCGCGCCGTCAGCACATCGCCCGAAAAGGCGGCGCGAAGATAGTCGATCTCGTGGCGGATGATGACCCAGACATAGGCGGCGTCGTGGGCCGGATCGGCGACGCTGCGCCAATGTTCGACCGCGACGTCCTGAATCCACTGCACCCACACGGCATTGTTGACATGGCCAAGCTCGTCGATGTCTCCGGGCTGCGCGGTGATGCAGCGGGTGAAGACCGGGCGGCCGGCGCTCATTCGCCGATCTGCGTAACCACAAACGTATAGGCTTCCGCTACCTCGTGCAGTGCGGTCCAGCGGCCCGATTTGCCGCCGTGTCCGGCGCCCATATTGATCTTGAGCAACAGCAGATTGTTGTCGGTCTTGGTCGCGCGGAGCCGCGCTGCCCATTTGGCTGGCTCCCAATAAGTGACGCGCGGGTCGTTAAGGCCGCCGGTAATGAGCATTGCCGGATAAGCCTTGGCCTCAAGATTGTCATAGGGGCTGTAGCTCCTGAGCAGCTTGAACGCGTCGGGATCGGTGATCGGGTTGCCCCATTCGGTCCACTCGCCGGGCGTCAGTGGCAGCGTGTCATCGAGCATGGTATTAAGAACATCGACGAACGGCACGTCGGCGACGACCGCGCCGAACAGTTCGGGCGCCTGGTTGACAACCGCGCCCATTAATTCGCCGCCGGCCGAACCGCCCTGCGCAGCGATCCGCCCAGGTTTTGCATAGCCCTCTGCGATCAGACCCTTGGTGACATCGACGAAATCGTTGAACGTGTTGGTGCGCTTTTTCAGCTTGCCGTCTAAAAACCATTGGTAGCCAAGGTCGTCGCCGCCGCGGATATGGGCGATGGCAAAAGCGAAGCCGCGATCGACCAGGCTCAGGCGGCTGGTCGAGAAACTGGGCGGGATGGCATAGCCGTAGGCGCCATAGCCATAGACGAACAATTTGCCCGATCCGTCTTTCTTCATGTCCTTTAGCCTGACCACCGATACCGGCACCTTGGTGCCGTCGCGGGCGGTAACCATCAATCGTTCGGTGACATATTTGGTCGGATCATAGCCCGAGGGGATTTCCTGCACCTTGCGGGTTTCGAGGCGATTTTCGCCGGGATGATAGTCGAACACCGTCGCCGGCGTGACCATCGACGAATAAGAGACGCGGTAGGTGGCGGGCGCATATTCGGGATTTCCCGAGAACCCGGCGTTATAGCTCGCCTCGGTAAACGGGACCCGCTCTTCCTTACCGCTGGCATAGTCGCGCAGCACCAGCTGATCGAGGCCATCGACGCGGCTGGTGATCAGCAGGTGATTGCGGTGCGCGGTGATGCCGCGCAGATAGATGCGGTCGGACCCAGCTACGACCTCGCGCCACTCGCCCGGCTTGGCCGGGTCGGCCGTCGCGATGCGGAAATTGACGTGATTGTCGTTGGTCAGCAGCCATAATTTGCCGTGGGCGGCGTCGACTTCATATTGCACATCGGGCCGGCGCGCGCGGATCAGCGTCAGCGGCGCGGTCGGGTTGTCGGCGGCGACCATCCGCACCTCGTTCGAGCTGTTGTTCCCGGTCGAAATGACAATCAGGCTGTTGTCGGTCGTCCGGTCGACTCCAACCGAGAAAGCGACGTCGTCCTTTTCCTCGAA
>JBDSMA010000175.1:0-2952 GCA_039916085.1 Sphingomicrobium sp. | reverse complement strand
ACCAGGCCGGGGTGCTGGCCAGTGAGCATGACGACGGGCCGCGCACCGGCACGGTCGAGGGCATGAATCACTGGAGCAAGCTTGATCGCTTCGGGACGAGTCCCGATGATGACGGCAATGTCTGGCTGGAACAGCCTTCCCCCTAGCTCGGCAAGTCGAGAATGGACTGAACCGCGATGCGGCGCAAGCGGGCGTCCAAAAGCCTTTGACAAGCGCGCGCCTGCGCCCCATTCGCTTGGTCCTCTGGGGAGTGGGTGATTGGCGAAAACCATAGCGCAGCGCGACCTGCTGGTGGCGCAGATCACCGATCTTCATATCGGCTTCGATCCCGGCAATCCGACCGAATTGAACGTTCGCCGCCTCAACATGGTGATTGACGAGCTCGTCAAGATGAGCCCGCGACCCGAGCTGCTGATTGTCAGCGGCGATCTGGTCGAAAATGGCGAGGACCTCGATGCCTACCGCCACATGCGGGCGCTGGTGGCGCGCTGGCCGGGCAAGCTGATCTGGGCTGCGGGCAACCATGACGACCGCGCCAATTTACGCGCCGTCCTGCCCGAAGTGCCGACCGACCCCAACGGCTTCATCCAGCATGAAACCGACCACGGCGGCTTGCGCTTCATCGTCCTCGACACGCTCGACCCGGGCCGGCACGGCGGGATGCTGTGCGAACAGCGCATCGGCTGGCTCGAGGAGCGACTCGCCGAGCGGCCAGACGACCCGACGGTCGTCATCCTCCACCATCCGCCGGTCGATACCGGGATCGACTGGATGAGCGCGCTGTCCTGCGAGCATTGGGTCCAGCGGCTCCATGCGGTGATCGAGCCGGCGACCCAGATCGTCGGCATGCTGTCAGGCCATGTCCACCGGCCGATCGCGACCAATTTCGCGGGCAAGACGCTGGTGGTATGCGCATCGACCGCGCCATGGCTGGCACTCGATCTCGACACGATCGACCCGGCCAAGCCCGATGGACGCGCGCTGATCCTGGGCACCGCACCGGCGTTCGCGCTCCATTTCTGGAACGGCGAGCGGCTGCTGACTCATTTTGACGTCGCCGAGCCGCGCCACGTGCTGGCCAATTACAACACCAGCCTGCAGCCGATGATCCGCGATTTCATCGAGGAACGCGGGACCGGCTAACCGCCTAGCGGAAGTTGTCGGCGTAGGCCTGCAGCTTGAGCGCGACCGGCGGGGAGGGGATGAGGTGGACCTCCATCCCCTTGCGCCTGGCGAAGGCCAGCGCTTCTTCCTTGGTATCGAAGCTCAACCGGATCTGGGTGTCGGTGTCGCCCGATCCCGACCAGCCGGTCAGCGGATCGGGCCGCTGCGGCTGGGTACGCTCGTAATCGAGCAGCCAGCGCCCCTGGCGGGCCTTGCCCGACTGGGTTGTGTTTCGTTGTTCCTCGACGATGCGCGCGATAGCCATGGCCTGCCGATGGCGCAGGTACGGCGCCAAATCAAGCGCCGGCGCGCTTCGTCTTCAGTGTCGGCGAGGCGGCGGCTGGGTCGTCGGGCCACGGGTGCTTCGGATAGCGGCCGCGCATATCCTTGACGACCTCACGCCAACTGCCAGCCCAAAAGGCGGGAAGGTCATTCGTGGTCTGGATCGGACGGTGCGCTGGACTGGTGATCGCCAGCGTCAGCGGCACCCGCCCGCCGCCAACCATCGGATGCGCCTTGAGCCCGTACAGCGCCTGCGCACGTACCTCGACCGCCGGGCCGCCGGGCGCGGCATAGTCGATCGGGTGGGCGGAGCCGGCCGGCGAGGTGAAGTGGGAGGGGGCAAGGCGGTCGATACTGCGCTGCCCATCGTAGCCCAGCAGGGCGTCGAGAGCGTGGCGCAGCGCGCCTGGTGCAACGGCGTCGAGGCGGCGCTTGCCCGACAGCAAAAGCGGTAGCCACTCGTCGAGACGAGCGATCAAGGCTGAGTCCGAGAGATCGGCGATGGCCCCGTCATGCGTCCGGGCGAAGACGGCGCGTTGGCGCAGCGCCAGGGCGCTGTCGGGCCACGGCAACACAGCCAGGCCGTGGCGGTCGACCGCGGCGAACAGGCCGGCTTCGATGGCGGCCGGGTCAGGCTTTGGGTCGGGGGCCGAGGACAGGCGGATGGCGCCAAGGCGGCGGCCGCGGGTGGCGGTCACGGCGCCGCTGGACGGCTCAAAGCGAACCTCGCTGAAGGCTTCGATATTTGTCCCGAACAGCGCCTCTATGTCGGTTTGGCTGATCGCGGCGGCGGACAGGATTCGCGCGCCCGATGCGGCGCCCGCGACTTCGGCCACCGCCAGCCATTCGCTGCGGGCCAGCGGACTCGCCGGATCGAGCCGGAAGCCGCGGCCGCCGACCGATTGCCACTGCTCGCCCGAGGAATCGCGGCGGCGCGACAGGCGGTCGGGGAAGGCGAGGGCTATGGCAAGATCGAGCGATTGGTCATTTCCGTTTACGTAAGGGGAAAGTGGCCTCGCCCACCGGGCCGCCATGCGCCGGGCGCCCTCGGCCCGGGGCCCGCGCTCGCTCAGCCAGCGGCGGTGGCGAACTTCGAGGTCGGCGTCATTGCCCCCCAAGCCGCGCTCTGTGAGAAGGACGGCGGCGTCCGCCGCGATGCGGCCAAAGCCGCGATTGCCAGCCTCGATCAGCATGTGCGCGAGGCGCGGATCGAGCGGCAAAGCGGCAATGGCGCGGCCATGGGCGGTCAGGCGGCCGTCGCCGCCGAGCGCGCCCAGGCGTTCGAGACGCTGGCGCGCCTCGGCCAGCGCCGGCGCCGGTGGCGGGTCGAGAAACGGCAGGCGGGTCGGGTCAGCTTCCCCCCATAGCAGGCAGGTCAATACCAGGCTCGACAGGTCGGCATCGAGGATTTCGGGCGGATCGTGGGCGAGGAGGGCGGCATTGGCGGCTTCCTCCCACAAGCGGATGGCGACGCCCGGCCCCTGCCGCGCGGCGCGGCCGGCGCGC